>CANIFK010000115.1 GCA_947466555.1 Acidobacteriota bacterium
ACATATGATTTGTGGGAAAGTGTGTCAAAGGTGACACAATCCGGGTTCGTAAACTCTTGCTTTTCAATCGTTTACAATTTTTGGAATATTTGCTAGACTGTGTTTTGCTATTGACACGTCGACAGGAGAGACCTCTTGTATTTTGAACAAACGGTTGCGCAGCCGGTAGCGATATCGGGTGTGGGTTTGCATCACGGAGTCCCAGTCAATATCAAGATTCGCCCCGCTCCGGCTGGTACCGGTATCGTTTTTCTTCGGACGGATCTTCGGAATTTCTCGCTGCCGGCATCGTGGCAGCATGTGGCGCGCGTTTCGTATGCGACGAGTTTGATGCGGCAGGGTGTGTTGATTTCGACGACGGAGCATCTGTTGTCCGTGCTCTATTCGTCGGGGATCGACAACTGCTGGATTGATATCGACAACCTGGAAGTGCCGATTCTGGACGGGAGCGGGAAGCCGTTTGTGGAGTTGTTGCGGGAGGCGGGCGTGGTGCAGCAGAAGCGGCGGCGCCGCTATCTGCGTGTGCGCAAACCGGTTACGCATGTCCATGGGGATAAGCGGATCACGCTGTTGCCGGCCGATAACTTTTCGGTCGATTGCGCGATCTACTTTCCGCATCCGCTGGTGGGGCATCAGACGATGGAGATCGAGCTGACGCCGGAGAACTACGCGAGCGAGATTGCGCCGGCGCGGACCTTTGGGTTTGAGCATGAGCTGGATGCGATGCGGGATATGGGGCTGATTCGCGGGGCGTCGCTCGACAACGCGGTGTGCTTTACGCCGGATAAAGTATTGAACGCAGGCGGGTTACGGTTCCCGGACGAGCCGTGCCGGCATAAGATTCTGGACTTGATCGGGGATCTGGCGTTGATCGGGCGGCCGTTGTTGGGCCGGGTGATCGCCGAACGCGCGGGCCATGCGATGCACGCGGCGCTGGTGAGCCGGATTATGCAGGATTCTTCGTTGTACGAAGTGTTCACGCTGGACGAGCCGGCTGTGGTGGCCGCGGAGCCGCGGGCGGCTGTGGCGGTTTAGCTCTCGCTGTGCGGCACATCCCTAACCTGTTGACATTCCTGAGGATACTGGCTACGCCGGTGATCCTGAACCGGATTTGGGAGCGGGACCTGGACACGGCGCTGGTGCTGTTTTTCTTGTCGGGGATGACCGATACGATTGACGGAACGCTGGCGCGGCGATTCAATTGGACGTCGAAAATCGGGGCATTTATCGACCCAATTGCGGATAAAACGCTGCTGATGAGCGTGTTTTTGGTGCTGGGTTGGCGGGATTACATTCCGATTTGGCTGGTTTGGGTGGTGATCGGGCGGGATGTGTTGATTCTGCTGGCGGCGGTGGTTTTGAAGTTCACAGGGCGGTTGGGGGAGTTTCCGCCGTCGATTTTCGGGAAGCTTTCGACGATGGTGCAGTTGTTGACGGCCGGATCGATCCTTTTGCGGTGGCCGGCGGACCCTTCTCCATTCTTTTATGCGACCGCGGCGCTGGCTTTTTTGAGTTTTGGGCAATATGGTTACCAAATCTCTCGAAAGCTGAATTGACCTCAAGCCCGAGGGGCGTTAGTCTTAATGTAGAAGGTTTCAGGCGATGCGCTACACGCCCTCCAGGCAGTATTTGACCGCTGGACTTGTTGCCGCCGCGTTAGCGGTGGTTTCTGCTGTCTTCGCAACGGAATGGATCATTGCCCTGGTGGGAGCGATCCTCTTCCTGCTCAGCGCGATCGCGGTGATGCTATTGGCATTCCGGCCAACCATTGAAATCCAGGAACAGTTTCTGGTGGTGGGGCGGCGGGCGATTCCGTGGGTGGATGTTCGCCGGGTGGACCGGACGGGTTGGATTTCGCCGCTGGCGGTTTTTGTGACGCTAGTGAATGATGAGCGGATGTTGCTGGTGTATCCGGGCGACCTGGATTCGGCGAATTCGCTGTTGCGGCACATCCGGCGGAACGCGCGGGAAGCGCTGATCGACGGGATTCCGTGGGTGCAGTTCTGGGGCGAGGTGGTTCCGGCGCCGGTGGAGAAGAAGGAAACCGAGACTGCGAAGTATCAGCTGCTGCGGAGTGAAGACGAAGCGGAAGTGGAGCGATTGTTCCAGGTGCTGAAGACGGTGGGGCATTTGGATTCGCGTCAGCCTTCGGACGAGAAGTAGTCGTTGCGCCGATACCGGTGGTTGATTTTGTTGGGCGCCGTGGCGGTGGGCCTGTACCTGTATCCGGCGGCGGTGCTGGGGCCGTTGGGCCGCTACCTGGTGTTGGAGGACGGCGAGACGAAGTGCGACTGTATGTTCGTGCTTGCCGGGGACCAGTTGGGGAGCCGGATCATGAAATCGGCGGAGCTGTACCGGGCGGGGATGGCGCCGAAGTTGTTTGTGAGCGGGGCGGGGATGGTGTTCGGGAAGACGGAAGACGCGCTGGCAATTGCTTTTGCGCGGGAGAACGGGGCGGGGGATGTTCCGTTCATCGGATTGCCGAACGAGGGGAATTCGACGATTAGCGAAGGGCGGGCGGTGTATCCGGTACTGCGGGAGGCCGGTTGCGGGTCGGTGCTGGTGGTGACGAGCAACTTCCATACGCGGCGGGCGGGGAATATTTTGCGGCGCGTTTGGCCGGGGATGCGCGTGCAGATGGTTTCGGCAAAGACGGCCGATTATGATCCGAATGCGTGGTGGACCGAACGGGTGTACCAGAAGGTGTTCCTGCTGGAGTGGACCAAGACGGTTACCGATTGGTTTGGAGTGTAGGGGATGTGGGAGTCGGTCCGATTCCTGTGGCCGTATTTGCGGCGGCATCAGGGGGCGTTGGCGCTGGGGTTTGCGGCGCTGATTTTGAAAGACCTGCTGGGGGTGTTGTTGCCGCTGGTGATCCGGCGGGGCGTGGACGGGTTGCAGGCTGGGATGGGATGGCGCGGGGTGGCCGGGATTGCCGGGACGCTGATTGGGTTGTCGGTGGTGAAGGGGGTGTTCCAGTACTGGATGCGGCGGATCCTGATCGGCGTTTCGCGGGATGTGGAGTACGACCTGCGGAACGACATTTACGGACATTTGTCGGGGCTATCGAGGGACTTCTACGGAAAGTTTGCGACGGGCGATGTGATGGCGCGTTCGACTAACGATCTGGGTGCGGTGCGGATGATGGCCGGGCCGGGGTTGATGTATTGGAGCGAGACGTCGCTGACGTTCGTGCTGGCGGCGATGGTGATGTTTTCGGTGGACGGGCCGTTGACGCTGGCGGCGCTGGCGCCGGCGCCGGTGATCAGTTTGTTGGTCATCTACTACGGCCGGCGGATCCACGCGCGGTTCGAGCAGATTCAGGGTGTGTTTAGCGGGATCAGCAGCCGGGTGCAGGAGTCGATTAGCGGGATGCGGGTGTTGCGGGCGTACCGGCAGTCGGACGCGGAGTTGCGGACGTTTGAGGCGCTGAACCAGGATTTCATTGGGAGGAATCTGGAATTGGTGCGGACGACGGGGGTGTTTGAGCCGTTGCTTCACGCGATGATTGGAGTTACTTTCCTGATTGTTCTGTGGGTGGGCGGGGCGCGGTTGCTGAACGGGAGTATCTCGCTGGGTAGTTTTGTTTTGTTTCAGACTTACATGGGGATGTTAGTCTGGCCGATGATTGCGATGGGGTGGGTGATTAATTTGATGCAGCGGGGGACGGCGTCGCTGGGGCGGATCCGGGAGATGCTGGACGTGCCGGCGGCGATTGCGGCGCCGGTGGATGCGTTGCCGCTGACGGCTGTTCGTGGGGAGATTGAGTTCCGGGGCGTGCGGTTGGGGTATGCGGCGGGGGAGGCGTTGCGGGGCGTGGATTTGAAGATTGCGGCGGGGGAGACGGTGGCTTTAGCCGGGCATACGGGGTGCGGGAAGACGTCGTTGGTGAATCTGGTTCCGCGGCTGCTGGACCCGACCGAGGGGACGGTGCTGGTGGATGGGGAAGACGTGCGGCGGTACGACCCGCAGGCGTTGCGGCGGCGCATTGCGATGGTGCCGCAGGAGACGTTTTTATTCTCGATGACGTTGGGGGAGAACATTGCGCTGGGAGCTCCGGATGCCGGGCGGGAGGCGATACTGCGGGCGGCGGGGATCGCGGGGTTGGAACCGGACCTGGCGGCGATGCCGAATGGGTTGGAGACGGTGGTGGGGGAGCGCGGATTGACGTTGAGCGGCGGGCAGAAGCAGCGGACGGCGATTGCGCGGGCGGTGCTGCGGGAGCCTTCGATTCTGATCCTGGACGATTCGCTTTCGAGCGTGGATACGGTGACGGAAGAGCGGATTTTGCGGGAGTTGACGGGAGTGATGCGGGGGCGGACGACGCTGTTGGTTTCGCATCGGGTATCGACGATTCGTCATGCGGACCGGATTGTGGTGTTGGAGAAGGGCGCGATTGCCGAGCAGGGGACGCATGCGGAGTTGTTGGCGCATGGTGGCCTGTACGCGGAGTTGGTGCGGCAGCAGCAGTTGGAGGAGGAGTTGGAGCGGCTATAGGGATTGGCGGGCGATGACGGCGAGCACGAGGAGGAGCGACGCGGAGAGACCGGTGATGATGATCCAGCCGATGAGGCGTTTGCGACGCAGGTTGGGGGCGGAGAGAGAGAGCGTGGCCTGGGATGGGTTGGCGGGGTTGTAAAAAACCTGGACGGCGGTGGCAATGGCCGGGAGGGCGAGAGTGGCCTGGGCGTGGGATGTGAAGTCCGGTTCGCTGCCGAG
This sequence comes from Acidobacteriota bacterium, assembly GCA_947466555.1. Lineage (GTDB taxonomy): Bacteria > Acidobacteriota > Terriglobia > Bryobacterales > Bryobacteraceae. The sequence goes on from CANIFK010000115.1 coordinate 4,720, forward strand.
GCGGGTGCGGGTGGCGCGGTAGGTTTGACCGTTGGGGGCGGTATAGGTGTACTGAACGGCGAGGCGGAAGCGGGTGAATTCGTCCTCGATGGTGATGGTTTTGACAGTGGACTGGGTGATTTTGCCGGGGACGGTGGGCCAACGGCGACTTGCCTTCCACTCCTTCCAGGCTCCATCGCGGTCGCGGAGGAAGTTGAGCGCGACGGTGGTGATGAGGACGGCGTGGACGGCGGTGAGAATGCCAATTTCCGGGGTGGAGAGCGTGATGGCCACGGTCCTCCCAGTCTAGCCCAAGTGTTAACGCGGGCCGGTTTCCGGGCCCGATGTAACCGTTGGGGCTCGGGGCGCGTCTGATTCTAACGGGTATCTTCATATTGATTCGCCAAGTCGCCGGCTCACTTTTCCTTTGCGCGTATATGCTTTCCGCGCAAGATGCTTCGAATATCACCAAGCCAACGCAATCGGACATGTTGGTTGGGACACGCGTGCCGCGGGGCATGGATTGGAGTTCGCCGACGCCGAATGAACGGTGGCGGGTGTGGTGGCGCGGGATTGCGGCGAGCCCGGGTTCGTATGTGCGCGCGGGCGTGAGTTCGGGTTTCGGACAGCTGGGGAATACGCCGCAGCAGTACGGGCAGGGCTGGGACGCGTATGCGAAGCGGTACGGGAACAGCTTTCTGACCTACACGTTGCAGGATTCGGCCTCGCAGGCGCTGGCGGCGGCGGCACGTTATGAGATGCGCTACATCCAGTGCAAGTGTACGAAGGTGCTGCCGCGGATCGGGCATGCGCTGGCATTCAATTTCGTGACTTATAACCAGAGCGGGAAGAAGGTTCTGAACTGGCCTTCGATTGTGGGTGGTTATAGCGCGGGGATGTTATCGAGTACTTATACGCCCGGACAGAAATGGTCGGCGGGCGGGATACGATCGGGGAATAGCGGGTTGTACTTCGGGTTTGCTTCCTCGTTGCTGCAGGAGTTTACGCCGAGTTCGTTCTTCAAGAAGCGCGGGAAGAAGACGGCGGCGACGGCGCCGCACGCCGATTAGCTATTCGGCGGTGCGGAGATCCTTGAGGACCAGGCCCCAGAAGGAGCCGCCGCGGGCTTTGGACCAGGTGTCTTCTTCGAGGAGGACGGCGGCGTCGACGGTGTCGTTCGCGCGGTAGTTGGCCGCGAGCGGGGCCATGCTCCAGCCTTTGGCGAGACGGGTGGCGCCGTTGTGACGGAGGTGGAGGAAGAGGTGCTTTTCGTTCTTGATTTCGGGGGCGCGGGCGACCCGGGCGTCGCGGAGGGCGATGAGGGGAACGGGGTTGGAGTTGCCGAACGGGGCGAGGGCGAGTATCTCGTTGACTGTGTCGTCAGTTAGTTCGTCGAGAGTGACATACGTGTCGCAATCGTGGACGGGGCGAAGATCTTCGGGAGTTAGTTTCGACGCGGCATAGGCGGCGAATCGTCGGCGAAATTCGGGGACATTTTCTGACTTCATTTTGAGGCCGGCGGCCTGGCGGTGGCCTCCGAAGCGGAGGAAAAGTTCGGACATCGACTCCATGGCTTCGAGGAGGTGGAAGATGGGCGTGCCGCGGCCGGAGCCGTGGGCTTCGCCGGTTTCGGGGTCCTCTGACAGCACGAAGACGGGGCGGGAATAGCGTTCGGCGAGGCGGCCGGCGACGATGCCGATGACGCCTTGATGCCAGCCGGCGGAGGAGAAGACGAGGCCGGCTTCGGCGTCGGTAATCGTAATTTGCTCACATTCGGCGAGGATTTGTTCGCGAATCTGGGCTTCGGTTTCCTGGCGCTCCTTGTTGAGCGCGTCCAGTTTTTCGGCCAGCGCGTTGGCGCGGTCCTGATCCTGGGTGAGGAACATTTCGATGACGTCGCGGGCGTCGTCCATGCGTCCGGCGGCGTTCAGGCGGGGGCCGATCTGGAAGCCGACCTGGCGGGCGGAGGGTGTTTCGCCGTCCTTGATGCCGGCGACGCGGAGGATAGCCTTGAGGCCAGGGTTGGTGTTTTCACGGAGGCCTTCGAGGCCGTGTTTGACCAGGATGCGGTTTTCACCGGTGAGGGGGACGACGTCGGCGACGGTGGCGATGGCGACTAACTTCAGGAGAGATGTTAGTAACTTCTGGCGGCGGGCTTCGGGCCAGTTGAGGGTAGTCAAAAGACCGTCGGCGAGTTTCCAGGCGACGGCGGCACCACAGAGGTTTTTGGCGGGATAGGTACAGTCGCGGCGGTTGGGGTTGAGGACGGCGACGGCGGCGGGGAGTTCGCCTTCGGGGAGGTGGTGATCGGTGACGATGACGTCGATGCCGAGGGCGTTGGCGTGTTCGACAACGGCGCCGGCGCGGATGCCGGTATCGACGCTGACGATGAGTTGGACGCCATCGGCCTTGGCCTGTTCGACGACCTCGCTGCGCATGCCGTAGCCTTCTTTGATGCGATGCGGGACGTGGTAGTGAATGTCGGCGCCGGCGAGGCGGAGGGTGGTGTGGAGGATGACGATGGCGCTGGTGCCGTCGACGTCGTAGTCACCGTAGAGGAGGACCTTTTGCTTTTCGCGAATGGCGTGGGCTAGGCGCTGGGCTGCCTTATCCATGTCGGCGAGGGCGAAGGGGCTATGGAGGTCGGCGATGTCAGGGTTGAGGAAATGGCGCGCGGCTTCGGCGTCGCGGATGTCGCGTTTCCAGAAGATGCGGGCGGTGGGAAGCGAGATGCCGGCGGCGCGGGCGAAGGCGGCGACATCGGCGGCTGGCGGATCGGGGATCAGCCAGCGCGCGGGTTTGAGTGCCATTGGGGTTAGTTGCGAGAGAAGAAGCCGCCGCCGGGGGGCGAGTCGGGATCGTCGTCTTCGAACGCGCCACCGGGGAAGATGCCGTCGTCGACTTCGCCCATGATGCTCAGGAATTCGGTCATGAATTCGCTGTGCACCTGATAGAGGTAGATGGCGCCGTTGTAATCGAAGGAGAGTTCGATGTTGGCGGTGAAGCCGGTGTAGGGGCGGAGGGCCTTGAGACGGCGGTCGAGTTCGCGGCGTTCGGAGGGGGGAAGGTCGAGGGATTCGATTTCCTCGTGAACGTCATCGAGGGCGGTCTTTTCCAGTTGGCGAGAGTTCAGGACGATGACTTTGACGCCTAACTTGCCGGCGCAATCGAGAAACTCGTTGTGGTCGGGACGCTGCGCGGTATCCCACATGACAACGGCGTTTTCTTCGTTGGCGCGGGGGAGTCCGTGAAAGACCACGAAGCCGCGGCTCTCGAGTTCCGGTTGGAGTTGCGTTTTGAGTTTGTCGAGATCGGGTTGCATTGGGTCTTTCTATCGTTGGGCCAGCACGAGGATTTCTTCGCGCTGGGCGTTGGCGAGTTCGCGGGCCGAGGGGGTAATGATGGTCTTCGGTCCGACGTAAATCTTCTTACTGTTTCGAATGGCCTGCCGGACATCATCTTCGCACACGAAATCTGTAATTGCGACGGGTGGCGGCGCGGGCTGGGGCTGGGGTTCCGGCGTGCGCTTGGGGGCCGAGCAGGGTTCGCAGGTTGAGGCGATGCCTTTGCTTTCGAGGAATTTGTCGACGATGGAGGCGACGTTGGAGGCCGGTTTGGGTGTGCCGCCGGACAAATAACGATCGACGGCCGCGGCGATGCGGGCCTGCGAGACGGGACCTTCAGCTTGGCTCATGACTGGAGTAACTTCCGATAGCGACCACGGGCGAATGGCCCAGGCGAGGCGCTTGATATTGAGTAAGTGGAGCGGGGTGATGTTATCGCCGGTGGCGTTGCCGGCGACCGAGCCGCAGCCGAGCGTCATGGCGGGAAAGAGGCCGGTGGTGATGCCGACGGAGCCTTGCGGGGTGGGGGTGTTGGCAAGGACGCGGTGGGCGGGCATGCGCTGGGCGTATTGGCGGGCGCGGGCTTCGTCGGTGGTGTAGATACCGCAGGTGTGGCCGAGGCCGTGGAAGCGGAGGACGGCTTCGCAGGCGTTGAGGGCGGCGTCGAAGTTCTCGACAAAGTGGACTGCGAGGACGGGCGAGAGCTTTTCGGCGGAGAGGGGGTGATCCTTGCCGATGCCTTCGATTTCGGCGGCGAGGACGCGGGTATTGGGCGGGACAGCAAAGCCGGCTTTTTTCGCGATTTCGGTGGCGGCGGCGCCGACGAGGTCCGGATTGACGGTGGTGCCGCGGGAGAAGAGGACGCGGGCGAGGGCGGTGGCTTGCGACTGATCGCAGAGGAAGGCGCCATTGGCGGCGAGGGCGTTCAGAACGTTTTGGCGGATTTTTGTTTCGGCGACGATGGTCTGCTCAGACGAGCAGAGGGTGCCATTGTCGAAGGTTTTGCCGGCGAGGACGCCTCGGACGGCGTTGCTGACATCGGCGGTGGTGTCGATCAGTACGGGCACGTTACCGGGGCCGACGCCGTAGGCAGGTTTGCCGCTGGAGTAGGCCGCCTTGACGATGCCGGAGCCGCCGGTGGCCAAGATGACTGCCGTGCGCGGGTGGCGCATGAGCTCGTTGGTCGAATTCATCGTCGGCTGCGTGAGGCATTGGATGATGCCTTCGGGCGCGCCGGCGGAGACGGCCGCGCGGTAGAGGACTTCGGCGGTGGCGCAGGTGCAGCCCTTGGCGCGGGGGTGGGGGCTCAAGACGATGGCGTTTCCGGCCTTGAGGGAGATGAGGGTCTTGTAGATGGCCGTGGAGGTGGGGTTCGTCGTCGGCAGAATGGCCGCGACGACGCCCACGGGGACGGCGATTTCGGTGACCTTATCTTCGGTTCGCTCGTTGAGGACACCGATTGTTTTCATGCCGCGGAGTTGCTGCGGGAGACGCTCGGCGGCGAGCATGTTTTTGCCGAGTTTGTCCTTGGCGTTGCCGTAGCCGGTCTCTTCGACGGCCATCTGGGCGAGGCGTTCGGCGTGGCCGCGCGCGGCTTCGGCCATGCGTTCGACGACGGCGTCCACCTGCTCCTGTGAAAACGCACGGAAGCGCTGGGCGGCGGCCCAGGCCTTTTCAACTTTCGTGCGGACCTCCTGCAAGGAGATCAGATCGGGATCCTGCAACATGGAGCGGCCTGCGTTTCAGCGGGCTACTTTTTGTTGGCGCCGGGGAGGATCTTTTCGGTTTCCGAATGCGGATTGGGGATGACGTGGACGGCGACGAGTTCGCCGACGCGGCGGGCGGCGGCGGCGCCGGCATCAGTGGCGGCTTTGACCGCGCCGACATCACCGCGAACGGTGACGGTGACGTAGCCGGCTCCGATGTATTCCTTGCCCGTGAGCGTGACGTTGGCGGTCTTCACCATAGCGTCGGCGGCTTCGATCGCGCCGATGAGTCCCTTGGTTTCAACCATTCCCAAAGCTTCCATGTAATCCTCCGGCGGTGGCTTGTTTCGACGCCGTTCCGCGCAACTTTTCACGTTATCATATCTGGGCGATGCGATGGCTTTTCTTAATCATTTTGATGGGTGTTTCCGGGTTTGGGGCGGAGCGGCAGTTGACGAGTTCGGCGCGGACGCACGCGCTGGACAACAACGACAACTTCCGGTTTGACGACCGTTTCGTGTGCTTCGACACGCGGGAGAACGAGATCTGGAAGGTGGACGTTGCTTCGGGGGTGGAGACGCTGGTTTACGGGAAGGGCCCGAAGGCGGTGGCGGCTTCGTATGTGCCGGGGAAGGATGAGATCGTGTTTATCCATGGGCCTGTTGGGGAGCCGTACTTCAAGTCCAACCGGCGGGGGGCGGTGATTTCCGGGGATGGTTCGCTGCGGTTTTTGGATGTACGGGATGTGGCTTCGGCGGTGACACCGGCGGGGGCGCATCGAGGCGGGTCGCACCGGCACGAGTATTCGCTGGACGGGAAGCGGGTGGGTTTTACTTATGACGACCAGTTACTGCCTGGTTACGGGCGGACGCTGGGGATGGTGGCGGATGGGAAGTTTGTTGTACTGGTTTCGGTGGTGCCGGAGGCGGAGGCGAAGACGGGGGATTTGGTGATGGCAGCGTCCGATTCGTGGGTGGGGCGGGCCGGGTTAATGCGGGCGTTTATTGGGAAAGTGAAGGAGAAGGACGGGTCGTTCCAGAACTCGCTGTTCGTGGTGGATGTGCCGGCGCGTGTTGATTTGTCGACGGCTTTTGCTGGGGATTTGAAGCGGTTTCCCGCGCCGCC
>CANIFK010000116.1 GCA_947466555.1 Acidobacteriota bacterium
CCCTTGGTATCGGCCTTCTTCAACAACTCGTCCACGGTGTAGCCGCCCAACGCTACCAGCTTCTCCCCGGAATCCTTCGACACCCAACCGGCAAACGCCAACGCCGCCGCCCCGGGCGCCAACTTCACCTGCGGGTCTTCTTTCCCCCACGAACTCTTCACCACTTCCCAGCCGTACCCGGCCGTCGGCGACGTGTGAATGATCACGCAGGCCACCGCCCCCTGCCGCAGCGCTTCTTCGTACTTATACGTCCAACGCCCGTAGTAGGTCAGCGCCCGGCCGCCGAAGAACTTGGGGTCTTCGCTCGGCGGCTCGTTGGTGAACAACACCACCACCTTGCCCTTCACGTCGACGCCCTTGTAATCGCTCCACTCAAACTCAGGAGCCGTAATTCCATGCCCCACAAACACGGCCTCGGCGTCGAAATCCGCCCGCGCCTTCTGCTGCATCGTGTTGCCCACGAAGCCGCCGGACCAGTTGAAAGACACCCCGTCCGCGCCGCCCTTCCCCGCGCTCAGCGTGGCCGACGTCTGCGGCTCCACGCCCACCAGTTCCACCTTCTGGAAATAGGTGCCGCTCTCCCCCGCCGGTTTCGCCCCGGCAATCGCCAACTGCGACGCAATATAGTTCGTCGCCAGTTCCCCGCCCCGCGTGCCCACCCCGCGCCCTTCCAACAAGTCACTCGCTAAAAACCGAATGTGGGCGCGGATATTTTCGCCGGTAATCGCGTCCTGGGCCTGCAGCGCCAGCGCGGCAACAAGAAGAGACGAGAGCAGTCGCATATTGTTAGTGTAGCGACCGCTCTCGTCCACTGCGGTTTAGAACATCACCTTCAGCCCAAGCTGAATATTCCGGCGGTCCGCAAAGCGAGTTCCGTTCACCTGGCCGAAGTCAGGATTACCGACCGTCAGCCCGGGCGGCGAGAACTGCGGCGTGTTGGTGAAGTCGAAGATCTCGCCGCGGAACTGCACGCGAATGCGCTCGCGGAACTGGAAGTTCTTGGCGATGTTGATATCGGCGTGGTGCGTGCCGTCAGCCCGGAGATTCGGAATGAAGCGCGCCACATTGCCCAGCGTGAAAGCAGCGGGCTGCTTCGCCCCGGACGTATTGAACCACTGCGCCGGCGTACGGCTGGAGACGTTCAAGTCGGACAGATTCGACACCTGCGCGTTCAGAATGGAGAAGCCATAGGTGGCCAGCGTGTTCTGCGCTTCCAACCGCTGCGGCAACCCGCTGGCGAAGCGAACCACGCTCGACACTTCCCATCCACCGGCCACGAACTCCACCGCCTTCGGCATCGTGGCGCCGAACTTCCGGCCCTTGCCAACCGGCAGCTGATAGACCAGCGCGGTCACAAAGCTCTGCGGCACGTCGTGCGCGCTGATCGAACGGTCCAGGCTGCGATTATTCACGTCGCGGAATCGTTCGTTGATGATCCAGCCCTGGTTCTCGCTGGCGTTGTCGATCGCCTTCGAAAACTGATAGCTGGCCAGCAAATTGAATCCGCTCTGGAACGTCTTGGCGTAGCGGAGGAACAACGAGTGGAAGCTGGAACCAGCCCCCGGCGTGTCGCCGCTCAGTTCCACCGTCACAAACTGCGGATACGGACGCAGCAGGCGGTGCCGCGGTACCGTCCGTCCGCTCAACACACCGTTCGGGAAGACGCCGAAGAACGGATTGGTCACCTGCTCGTTCAGCGCATTGCCGAGCGAAAGCGCCGACGACGGCAACTGGTTCACATTCGGCAGCCCGCCCAGGTTCAACTTGCGGCCCTGCGAACCGGAGTAGCCGGCTTCAAAAATGCTGCCCCGGCCCAGATCGAACTGCAGGTCAAGCGAGGCGTTCTGCGAATAGCCCGTGTCGCGGCCGCGCTGCACAGCGGTGACATCGCCGCCGGTCTGCGTCAGCAAACCGCGGCTGCCCCCAACCGGCTTGTTCAAACCGCTCGGGAACGGATTGCTCAACAGATCCTGCGGCGTGATGCCGTCGCCGCCGCGCGAGGTCACCCAGTTGCTGGTCACGGTGAAGCCATCGGTACCAGCCGCCGGTCCGCCCTGCAACGCGTTGCAGCAGGCCTGCAGATAGAAGATGCCATAGCCGCCGCGCGCCACGATGCGGTTGGTCACTTTGTAGGAGAAGCCGAAGCGCGGCGCCCAGTCGGCGCTGTCGAGCTGCGTCTGCCCACGGTTGTTGCCATCCACGAATCTCAGCCCGCCCTTCAGGCTCAAACCAGTCTGCTGGCTCAAAGGATTGGCCGCGTCGTAATCGAAGTAGTTGTAGCGGTTATAACGCTCCGTACGGGGGCGCTGCTGTTCATAGCGCATGCCGAAGTTCAGGGTCAGGCGGTTGTTCACGCGCCAGGTGTCCTGCACATACAGTCCGTAATAGCGGATCACCGGCGCCGGCTGCACGCGGTTGGTAATGGCGTTGTTCACCGCCGTCACGCCGCCGGTCGCCCCGGTAGCCGCCGCGCCGATGCCGGTGCCAAGAAGCAGCGAAGCGAGGCCGCTACCGGAGGTCGCGCTCGAAACGGCCGCGTTGGGGCCGGACGTCATACCGCGGTCGAAGGCAAAATCGGCCGAACGGACGTCGATCGAATTCAAATAGGCGTTCTCCACGTTGCCACCGAACTTCACGCTGTGGCGGCCGAACTCGCGGGTATTGTTCACCTGCAGGTTGTCCGTGCGGCGGGGGAAATTCAGGATGCGGCCGTTGGAAATACCGGCAAAGCCCTGAATGTTGAACTGCGGCAGGTGCGGCGAATCCATCTGCGAAACCAGGCTGGCCGGCAAGCCGATGTTGGTTCCCAGCACGCCGTCAACCAGGGTCACCGGGATGGACTCTTCGCGCCAACGGCCGCTGCCCGCTGTCACGTTGATGACCCAGTTCGGGTTCGGCACAAACGTGTTCGCCCAGGTGGCGTGGTAGCGCGGCGAAGTGCCTTCGCTCCCCGTGTCACCGCCGGTGCCGTAGAAGCGCGGCGTGATGCCCTGCTGCTCGGCGTAGGTCACGCGGCCATACATGCGCCACTTCTCGCTCTTCGCCCAGTCCAGACGCCCGTCCCAGCGGAAGTTGTTGGTCACGGAGTTGCCCGCGCCGAAGAAGTTGTTGGCCTGCGTGATCACACTCGTCGGAGCCGAATTGGCTTTCGGATACAGTTCCAGCACCTTCGCGCCGACGGCATCCCAACGCGTCCGCGGCAGAATATTGCCCGGGAACGGCGTGCGCGTGGTCGCGCCGCCGGCCGTCTGCACGGAGAACGGATCGAAGATCGCCGACAGGCTCCCATCGTTGTTCAACGTCTGGCTGAAGTTGCCCGCCCGCTGCAGATCCGTCGGCACGGTCGCCGTCGCCGTCGCCGGGGACCCCTGCTTCAAACCTTCATAGGTGGCCAGGAAAAACAGGCTCTTCGCCTTCCACAGTGGACCGGACAGGTTGGCGCCAAACTGATTGCGCTTAAACTCCACCTTCGGCCGGCCCACACGGTTGTTCGCCCAGGCGTTCGCGTCCAGGTTGTCGTTCCGCAGGAAGTCAAAAACCGAACCATGAAAGTCGTTCGACCCGCCTTTGGACACGACGCTCACAACACCGCCACCGGACTTCCCGAACTCGGCGTCATAGCTGTTGCGCGAAACCTGCACTTCCTGCACGGATTCAATCGAAGGACTTGCCAACAGGCCGCCCCAGTCGCCGGCCGTCGCCGGAATGCCGTCCACCAGCACCAGGCCGCTCATGTCGCGGCCACCGTTAAAGGCGAACCGCGCCATGTTTTGGTCGGAAGTATTGTTGGACTGGGCCACGCTCATCGACGTCACACCCGCAATCGCATGAACCGATACGAACGGGTTCCGCGCGTTCGACGGCAGATTCAGAATCTGATCCCGCGTCAAAGTCACCGACTGGTTCGCGCTCTGCGTATCCAACTGCGCCGCCGCCGCCGAGACTTCAACCGTCTCGGTCACCTGGCCCAGAACCATGGCCGCATTGATTTCGGCGGCCTGATTGCCACGCAGCGTCACCTTGCCGCTCGAGAATTTCTTAAATCCCGCCGCCTCCACCGTCAACGTATATTCACCCGGGATCACCTGGGAGACGACGAATCGCCCATCCCCGCCGCTGACTGTTTGGCGGACCTCCTGGGTGCTCGTGTTGCGCAATTGCACGCTGGCGCGGGGAACAGCGGCTTGATTAGGGTCGGTAACAAGACCCGTTACGCTCGCCGTAAAGGCCTGTGGAAAACAGACGGCGGCAAATGAAAACGCGATTGCAAATAGTTGAATGCGACGCGGCAAAGGACTTCCTCCAAGGAGACGTTTAGGTGATGATAGAGGGAGAAGAGGGGTCGGCAGAAGTGCGGGGCGCGTTTCCAAACGTTTTTGAACGCCCGCTAACTTGCTGATTTATTTGGAACGGGAATGCGATGCCGGAGTTGTTGAGTCGGATCTCGAACGAACAGAAGCGCGCCGCGCTTGACGCCGCATTGCAAAGCAAGACCCTCGGCCGCGCCGAGCAATTGAAAAGTCTGCTGCGGTATCTCGTCGAAAAAGAGATCGCCGGCGAGGCCGCCCAACTCAGCGAATACCAAATCGGCGTCGAGGGCATCGGCCTTCCCGCCACCTACGCCCCCGGAGAGGATTCCACGGTCCGGAACCGCGCCTACACACTACGGCGCAAACTCGAAGATCTCTACCGGACCGAACTCACCGCAACCGCCCTCCAGATCGAATTCCCCAAGGGCAGTTACGTCCCCCGCTTCGTCGAATCCGCCCCCGCGGCCGCCCCCGCCATCGAACTGCCCCGCGCGGAGGCACCAGCCCCCGCCAAACCGTCCCGCTGGCCGATCCTTCTCGCCTTCGGCGCCGGCCTCGCCATCGCGGGCGCTGCCTGGTGGACCACCACCCCCTCCCGCCCCGTGATCGATCCCATTCTCCGGGAGGCCTGGGGCCCGCTCCTCGACCCCGATGCCAACGCCGTTATCTGCGTCGCCACCTCCCCCCAAATGCCCGTCCGCGAAGTGGATGGCATCTGGAAACCCCTCGCTGGCGAACCGATGCTCGACGCGCCGCCCAACGTCACCGAATGGTACCGCCGCCTACGCCCCGCCTCCGCCGGCAAGAAGATCTTCCTCCTGCCAACTTATAACTCCGTCGGCCTCGGTGATGCCCTCGGCGCCGCGGCCGCCACCCGGCTGCTCGCCACCGCCGGCGCCACTTTCCAGGTCGTCCCCGAACGCGTCGTCCCCTTGGCGGCGATGAGAAAGCGAAACGTCGTCCTTATGGGCGGCTCCGTGGAGACGCAAAGCATCCAATATTGGCTCAAAAAGGCACCGTTTTCGACGCGTTTTAACCCCGAAACAGGGGACATTTCAATCATGGAAAGCACCGGCCAGAAGCGAATCTTCGCCGCGCGGCGCAACGCCCAGAACCAGTTGACAGAGGCCTATGGGCTCCTCACCGTGGTTCCCAGCGAGGGCTCCGACGGCCAACAGCGCACCATCGCCGTCGTCGGTACCTATACCGCCGGGATACAAGCCGCCATGGACTTCTTCACCTCCCCGCGCAGCTTGGCGGAGTTCAAGCAGGCACTCCACGGGGCGCCGTTCCCGAAGGCCTACCAGGTCATCGTCAAGACCACCATCGAACAGATGCTGCCCCTCACCCACCGCTACGCCACGCATACGCTAATAGAGGATTAAGGTATGAGCGACGCCCCCATCCGCCAGTTCTTCGAAGAATGGCACCGCGCCACCATCGCCGAAGACACCGCCCGCCTCCTCGATCTCATGGCCGAAGACGTCGTCTTCCTCGCCCCCGGCCAGCCACCCATGCAGGGCCGCGACGCCTTCGCCAAAGCCTTTACCGACGCGCTCCAGCACGTCCGCATCGAACCAACGGGCACCATCCACGACATCACCATCAACGGCCACATGGCCTGCTGCTGGGCCGAACTGACGGTCGCGCTCACGCCCCGCGCCGGCGGCCCGGCCCGCATCCGCAAAGGCCACACCCTCACCGTCCTCCGGCAGCGTTCCAGCGGCGAGTGGGTACCCCTCCGCGACGCGAACTTATTGACCTAAGAACCGCATCAGCCACTCCCGCCACGCATCATCAATCGCCGGCCCGTTGGCGTGATGCCCATCGTTGGTCAACGCAAATCGCAACCGGTCCGGAGCCCCCAGCAACCGGTAGATCTCGTGCGCCCGGTTCACATATCCCCAGCTCTGCCGGTCGTCGGAATCCCCGCCATTGTCCTCCCGCTCCCCCGCCCCGCCAATCAATAGAAACGGCTTCGGCGCCGCCAGCGCCAGCAACTCGTGATGATCGTGCTCCAAACCCGCCCGCCCCGGATCGGTATCCAGCAAACTCAGCACCGTCTTCTGCGGCGTATCGATGTCGGGAAACGAGCGAGTCCAATCCATGTACCACGGTGCGTAGTAATTGGTGCCGCCGTTCAACGCGATATGCGGATCAATGGCCACAACAGCCGCAATCTCGGGCGCAAACGCCCCCACATACACCGCCGTCTTCGCACTCAACGAGAACCCCATAAACCCGATCTTTGAACCATCCACATCCCCCCGCGACCGCAAAAACGCCGCCTGCTGCCGCTCATCCCAAACCATCCGGCTCAGCCCCGCCCACCGTCCAAACCGCTCGTACACCTTCTCCGCCGCGCCTTTCGCGTAGCTCGACCCATCCCGGTAATTCCGTATATGGCTCCACCCCGTCAGCACCACGAATCCCCGCTCCGCCAGCCACGCCCCCCAGTTCTTCTCCGGCTCCTGCCAGTCCGGCGTCGTCGACGTCCACGCGATCACCGCCGGATACGGCGCCTTCCCCGTCTTCGGTAGCAACAACAACGACGGCTGCCAAAAATCTTTCTCCAACGCCAGCTCAATGTGAATCCGCGTGTACCCCGGCAACTCCGTCCGCGAAATCTCCCGCATCAACGGCACATCATGGAACCACTGCCGGTCGGAGGCCGAAGGCTCCAGCTTCCCCAAGATCTGCTTCCACGCCGTCACCAACTCCGGCCGCCGCTGCGTCTCCCACTCCACCCGCGTCGCCGCCAGCCGAGGAAGCTCCACCTGTTCCGCCCCCGCCAATGGCGCCGGACTCCCCTTCGCCACCACCCGATGCTGCGTCAACCGCGCCGGCGCGCCCTGCCCAAATACCGCAATCCCCATGGACAATAGGGCGATTAGATTGCTACCTTGGAATAGAAACATGGATTCGCGTACTCTCAGCCATCTTCGCGCGCTGGAAGCCGAAAGCATACACATTATGCGAGAGGTCGTCGCCGAATTTGCCAAACCGGTGATGCTCTACTCCATCGGCAAGGACTCTTCGGTCATGGTCCGCCTCGCGCAAAAAGCTTTCTTCCCCGGCAAGCTCCCCTTCCCGTTGTTGCACGTCGACACCACCTACAAGTTCCAGGAAATGATCGAATTCCGCGATCAATTCGCCAAGGACCTTGGGGCGGAGTTGATCGTCCACACCAACCAGAAGGCCATCGACGAAGGCGCCAACCCCTTCAAGCTCGGCACCAGCAAATGCTGTGCCCTGCTGAAGACGCGCGCCCTGCTCGACGCTCTCGAAGCCGGCGGATACGACGCGGCCTTCGGCGGCGCCCGCCGCGACGAAGAGAAATCCCGCGCCAAGGAGCGCGTCTTCTCGTTCCGTGACAAGTTCGGCCAGTGGGACCCGAAAAGCCAGCGCCCCGAACTCTGGAGCCTCTACAACAGCAAAGTCGAAAAGGGCGAATCCATCCGCGTCTTCCCTCTGTCCAACTGGACGGAAATGGACGTCTGGGCCTATATCGAACTTGAAAACATACCCATCGTCCCGCTCTATTACGCCAAGGAGCGAGAGATGGTTGTGCGCGGCAATCAACTCATCCCGCTCGAGCACAACATGCCCTTGAACCCGGGCGAAAAGCCGCAGATGATCATGAGCCGCATGCGCTCCCTGGGCTGCACCTACTGCACCGGCGGCATTGCGAGCGACGCCGACACGATGCCCAAAATCATCAACGAACTGGTCCAGTTCCGCCGCAGCGAACGCGAAAATCGCATCATCGATCACGACCAGGAAGGCTCCATGGAAATCAAGAAGCGCGAGGGGTATTTCTAGGTCATGTCCGAATCGCAACTCCTCCGTTTCTCCACCGCCGGCAGCGTGGACGACGGGAAATCCACCCTCATCGGCCGCCTGCTGTTCGAAGCCAAAGGCGTCTATGAAGACCAGATGGCGTCGCTGCAAAAGTCGAGCATCAACCGCTCCACCGGCCCCATCGATTTCTCACTATTGACCGACGGCCTCCGCGCCGAACGCGAACAGGGCATCACCATCGACGTAGCCTACCGCTACTTCGCCACGCCCAAACGCAAGTTCATCATTGCCGACACGCCCGGCCACGAACAGTACACCCGCAACATGGCCACCGGCGCCTCCACGGCCGATCTCGCCATCGTGCTCATCGACGCGCGCAAGGGCGTCCTGCCCCAGTCCCGCCGTCACGCCTACATCGCCTCGTTGCTCGGCATCCCCTACATCGCCGTCGCCGTCAACAAGATGGATCTGGTCGAATTCAGCGAGACCGTCTTCGATCAAATTCAGAAGGACTTCTCCGCCTACGCCGAACAGATCGGCCTGAAGAACCTGGCGTTCTTCCCCATCTCCGCGCTCGATGGCGACAACATCGTCGAACGCAGCGCCCGCACCCCGTGGTTCAAAGGCACGCCGCTCCTCGAACATCTCGAATCGGTGCCGGTCGCCGAGGACCGCAACTTCACCGAACTCCGTTTCCCCGTCCAATACGTCATCCGGCCCAATCTCGATTTCCGCGGCTTCGCCGGCCAGCTCGCCTCCGGCGTCCTCAAGCCCGGCGACGAAGTCATGTCGCTCCCCGCCGGCCGCGTCACCCGCGTCAAGGAACTGCCCACCTTCGACGGGCCCTTGAAAGAAGCCTTCCCGCCCATGTCGATCACCGTCGTCCTCGAAGACGAAATCGACCTGAGCCGCGGCGACATGCTGGTGGACCCCAACCACGTCCCCCACGTCTCCCGCCGCTTCGCCGCCAAGCTCGTCTGGATGCTCGACGAAGCCGGCGGCCCCAACCGGACCTACCTCCTCAAGCACGCCACGCAAACGGTGCCCTGCGAAATCCGCCGCATCCGCCACCGTGTCGATATCAATACGCTCGAAAACGTCCAGGCCGAAAAACTCGAACTGAACGAAATCGCCGCCGTGGTCATGGAGACCCGCCGGCCGCTGTACTTCGACGCCTACTCGAAGAACCGCGCCATGGGGGCGTTCATTCTCATCGATCCCATCAGCAACCTCACCGTTGCCGCCGGCATGATCGAAGAGTCGACGCCGGAATCAGTCGAGCCGCTCCAGCTCCGCAATCTGGAATTCGTCGGCGAAGCCAATGAATCGGCAACCGGCACCCAGCTGACCAATGCCGAACGCTTCGCCCGCGCCGGCCACTACCCGGCCACCGTCTGGCTCACCGCCCGCCGCGCCGTGGCCTACCTGCTCGAACGCCGCCTGTTCGATCTCGGCTGCCAGGTCCACGTTCTCGCCGACGATAGCGAGAGCCACCTGCTGCCAGAACTCTCTCGAGTGCTGAGCAATGCCGGCCTCATCGCCATCTGCTCCATCGCCTCGCCGGACCCCGGCGAACGCGACCGCGCCGCCGGGTTCGCCGCCGCCAATCGGTTCCTGGAAGTTCCCGCCAAGGAACTCCCGGCCCGCGACGACGACGCCGTCGAAGTCATCATCAAGCGTCTCGAAGACTTGGGCGTCCTGCGCCGCAAGGACCGCTTCGAACGCGGCGAAGGCATCTAGATCCGAACGTGATCGGGCCGCCATTTCGTAATGGCGGCCTTGATCTGTTTCTGGCTCAGCCGTTCGTCCAGCGCCCGCCGCGTCAGGTCCGTCAATTCTCCATCGGAAGCAAACCGCAGCGCCACGATCTGCCCCACGGTCAACTCGTCAAACCGTCCCACCAGCTCCGGCGGCAATACCCGTTCCATCCGCAGCCGCTCTTCCAACCGGATCAACCGGTTCTGCACGCCCAGCGCGTAGGTGCGCGTCTTAATCAACCAGACGAACATCGCCACCGACAGCAATACCAGCCACAACGTGATGCCATTCGGGTAGGCGAAGGCGTGTTTGGCGGAAAACGCAAACGTGCCCAAAATCACGGGCGCAAGGAAGAAGTGGAACGTCGGGTCCCACTTCGTATGGTTCTGAAAATTCTGTTCGGCCATCCCTCCCAGCTTACCCGGCTTCAGCGTTTGCCGAACTCGAAAATCACCCTCGTGCCCACTCCCGGGATCTCCTTGTACAGCCAGTGCTCGTAGCCCTTCTCCGGATGACTTTCAATCTCGTCCGGCGGGCCAAAACGGATATACGTCCGCCCCTTCTCCGTCGCCCACCCGGCTTTCCCACTCTCCTTGAACCGATCGTTGGAGTATCGAATCCGGCGGTAATGCTCCTCCTTCGCCTCGTTCTCCATCGTCGCCGGTGTTGGGTCCCGCCGCTTCCAGAACTGCTCAATGAACTGCTCCCGCTCCGCGTCACTCCGCAACGACTCAAACCGTTTCCGTTCCGCCGGCTCAATGACGTACATCACATCTTCGTTCAGCCACATGCTGTACGGCTTCGGAACCTGCGCCACCATCAACGGTGCAAACGGTGCCGCCACCGCTACCGCCAACATTGCCAACAACGGCCACGCCGGGGTTCGCGACGGACGGCCCAAGACCCGCATCACACGCCCGTGCAGGTCCGAACCCGTCCAGCCGTTCGCCAGTGCAGGTACCCGCAACTCCTCCAATCGCAACAGTGCCTTTGCATAGCAC
>CANIFK010000117.1 GCA_947466555.1 Acidobacteriota bacterium
GGATTTGGCGGCGGGCTTGAGGGCTTGGAGGGACCACCAGCCCTGCTGGGTCCACGGCGCGCCGGCATCGATCCATTTGGCGAGGACTTCCTGATCGGTAGCGGGGAGGGCGCCGTCGGGCGGCATCTGGCCGAGTTGGACGCGGCGGAGGAGTTTTGGAAGGCCGGCTTTGAGGGTGGCTTCGCGGGTGGAAAGATCGACGCCGGCGGTCCTGGCTTTGGCGTTGTGGCAGTGGGCGCAGCGGCGCGCGAGGAGGGCGGGCGCGTCGACGGATAGGTCGGCGGCGAAGCCCAGGCATGTCGTAGCTAGTAAAATTGCGGCGCGCACGCGAATGGTCCGTTTATATCATGAGGGAATGAGACTGGGACTGCTGCTGATTGCGCCGTTGCTGTATGGGGAGGTCGGGGCGCGCGTGGATACGCACGCAGAACGGCTGGGGACGGTTTCGCGTCAGATATGGGAACTGGCGGAATTGGGATACAAGGAGACGAAGAGTTCGGCGCTGCTGCAGGACGAATTGCGACGGGCGGGGTTCACGGTGCAGGGCGGCGTGGCGGGGATGCCGACGGCGTTTGTGGCGACCTACGGGAGCGGGAGCCCAGTGATTGGCCTGATGGCGGAATACGACGCGCTGCCGGGATTGTCGCAGGAGGATGTGGCGAAGCGGGCGCCGCGCACGGCCGGGGCGGCGGGGCATGGGTGCGGGCATAACCTGTTGGGCGCGGGGAGCGTGCTGGCTGCGATTGCGTTGAAGGAAGAGGGATTCCAGGGGACGTTGAAGGTGTTCGGCACGCCGGCGGAGGAGGGCGGGGCGGGGAAGGTGTATATGATCCACGCGGGTTTATTTGCTGGTGTGGACGCGATGTTGGCGTGGCATCCGGGTGATTCCAATGGCGCCAGTTTGGGCACGATGAACGCCAATATCAGTGCGAAGTTCCGGTTCCGGGGTGTGGCCTCGCATGCGGCGATGGCGCCGGAAGAAGGGCGGAGTGCGCTGGACGCGGTGATGCTGTTCGGGCACGCGGTGGACCTGCTTCGGGAGCACGTACCGGCGGAGGCGCGGATGCACTACATCGTGACGCAGGGTGGAGCGGCGGCCAATATTGTGCCGGACGTAGCCGAGGTTTCCATCACAGTGCGGCATGCGTCGATGAAGGTGCTGGATGGCATTTGGAAGCGGATTGAAAAGGCGGCGGAGGGGTCGGCCTTAGCCACGGAGACGCGGGTGGAGCAGCAGCTGATTGGCAGTGTTTATAACCTGTTGCCGAACGACGCACTGGCGGGCATGTACGACCGAAGCCTGCGCCGGTTTGGCGGGTTGCAGTACTCAGCGGAGGAGCAGGCGTTCGCCGCTCAGTTGCGGAAGACACTGTTTACGGATCCGGAGTTGGCGTTGGGCAGCGAGGCTGCGATTCAACCGGTGCAGACTGGCGCGGGGGCCGCGTCGACCGATGCGTCGGACGTGTCGTGGGTGGTGCCGATGTCGCAGTTGAATGTGGCGACATTTGTGCCGGGAATTTCGCCGCACACGTGGCAATCGACTGCTTGCGCGGGGATGTCGATTGGCCGGAAGGGAATGGTCCTGGCGGCGAAGGTGATGGCGCAGACAGCCGCCGATATCTACGCCAATCCGAAGTTGTTGGAGTCTGTTCGTGCGTCGTTTGAGAAGCGGCGGGCGGGGTTTTCGTACCAGTCACGCGTGCCGAAAGCCGCCGCGCCGCCGTTGAATTACAGGGATCGCTAGAGGCCCTTTACCTTCCAGCCATCACGATACGGGCGCTTCAGGAACTGATTGGCCTGCTTTTCATTGCGGAACTGCAGCTTGGCCGAGTTCCATTCGAGCGTCGTTTTCGGGAAGCGCGTGGCGAGACTGCCGAGGAGCACCGTTTCGCTGAGCGGGCCGGAATAGGTAAATGGCGTGGAGGTTGGTCCCTTGCCGAGAATGGCATCGACGAACTGGTGGTAGTGGTCGTTCTTGGTGACTTCGGGGAGTTTGAAGTCCTTGAACGAGGCGGACGGGAAGAGGGCGGGGAAGGCGACGTGGGGCACCAGCATGACGCCTTTGGTGCCGATGATGATGGAGCCTTGATCGGGCACTTTTGCGCTTTCGATGAGAGCCAGGATTTCCTTCGGCGGGCGTTCGTCGCCGTCGTACCAGGTGACGTTGACGGTTTTGCCATCGGTGTACTGCGTGCCGGGGAAGGTGTACTTGACGATGGCGTTGACGGCCCAGCTGTGTTGATTCGGCGCAGGTCCTTCGGCGCGCACCGTTAGCGGCGCAGTGAGTGCCAGAGCTCCGAAAACGGGATCGTAAATATGGCAACCCATGTCGCCGAAGGTGCCGGTGCCGAATTCCAAACGCTTGCGCCAGTTGCCGGGGTGGCAGTAGTTCTTGATGTAGCCTTCGGGGCGCGCGACGCCGATCCACTTATCCCAATCGAGGGTGGCGGGAATGGGGTCTGTGGTGGTCGGACGCGGGTCGAGATCGCCCCACTTTTTATTGCTCCAGGCGTGGACTTCCTTCACCTTGCCGATGGTGCCGTTGTGGACGAGCTCGACGGCGGTGCGGTACTCGGCGTTGGAGTGAATCTGGATTCCCATCTGGGTGACGAGCTTCTTCGAGACGGCGTATTTCTGCAGGGCGCGGGCCTCGGCGACGTGGGACGTGAGTGGCTTCTGGCAGTAGACATGGAGCCCGCGGCGCATGGCGCTCATGGCCTGCGGGGCGTGCATATGGTCCGGCGTACCGACGCAGATCGCGTCGAGGTTTTTGTACTCCTTGTCGAGCATCTCTCGCCAATCCTGGTAGTGCTTGGCCTTGGGGTAGGTGGTCTTTACGCGCTCCGTGCGCGCGGTGTCGACATCGGCAGCGGCGATGAGATCCACCGAGGCGTGCGTGGAGATGCCGTTCAGAGTGGCCCAGGCCATGCCGTTGGCGCCCATGGAGGCCAGACGGACGCGACCGCTGGGCGGCGCGGAGATCAGGTTTCTGATGAAGAAGGGGGCGGCGATGAAGCCGCGGCGGGTGATGGACATTTCGGTTCCTATCGGCGGACTTGGTTTACTTTGCCGGAGCGTAGATCGCAATTGGGCAGCGCGGCGCGAAGGCGGGCGACACCGGCATCAGTGAGGTTGGTGTTGACGACGTCGAGCCGTTTGAGGTTTTTCAGTTTGATGAGATGGTCGATGCCGACGTCGGTGATCTTGCTGTTGCGGAGGCTGAGGACTTCCAGCTGCGTCATGCCGGAAAGGGTTTCGGCGCCGCGGTCGGTGACGGTCACCTGCCATAGGCCGGAGTCGGTGCGTTGGAGTCCGCCGAGGTCGAGTTCCTTCAAACCCCCGATGAGGCGGAGGGGCGTGAGGCCGACGTCCGTCATTTTATTTCCCCCGAAGGCGAGCGCTCGGAGCTTGGGCATGGTGGCGAAAAACTCGACGCCGTTATCGGTCATTTCGGCGTAGCCGGCGTCGATCCAGGAGAGTTCGGGATGGTTGGCGAGATGGGCCAGGCCGGTGTCGGTGAGTTTGGTGCCGCGCAGGTTCAGCCACTGGAGTTTGGGCCAGTTTTTAACAACGGCCAGCGCGCCATCGCCCGTAAGTTCGGCGTAGTAGAGGTTGAGATGAGTGACCTTGGTGAGCCCCTTCAGATGCGAGAAGCCGAGGTCGGTAATGCGGGTGTGGGAGAGGTCGAGACGTTCGAGCGTGGGGATCTGGCCAACGCGACGGAGGTCGCCATCGGTGATCCAGGTTCGGGATAAGTCGAGTGCGACGATTTCGCCTTTCGCGTTCGTTTCCGCGGTGCCGCCCATATCCTTCACCCAGCCCGCTGGGGAAAGTGTGGCGGCGAGCAATAGCGTTAGCGTCCACATGGTTAACTCTTCCTCCGGGTGGGCAGGGCCGAGGCTGGATCGAAGACGATGCGGCACTGCGGCATGGCCTGCTGCAGTTTGTTGTTTGCGGCCTCGGTGATCAGCGTGTGGTAGATGTTCAGGTCGCGTAGGGCGGGGAATTTGGACAGAGTGTCGATGGCGGCGTCGGTGAGGTTGGCGGTGTCGAGCCGTAGCAGTTCCAGCTTGGGAAGTGCGGGTTGGAGTTCGGCCAAGCCTTTGTCGGAGAGGCCCGTGTAGTCGAGGTTCAGTTGCTTGAGCGCGGTGAAGCGGGCGAGGTGGGGAACGGTTGTGTCGTCGATGCGCGTACGCGCCGCCTCGAGGTGGTTCAGCTTCGTCAGGCCGGAGAGAGGGGCCAGTCCCTTCGTGCCGATTTTGTTGTAGCTGATATTGAGATATTCGAGCTCCGTGAAGCCGGCGACGGACTTCATGGCTTCTTCGGAAATGTCGGTGCTAAGCAGGTCCAAGTGGCGGATGGCTTTGAGGGGCGCCAACGATTTGATGCCCGCGTCGGATACCTCTGTGTAGGCGAGTCGGAGCCGGTGGAGGTTGGTGAGTTTAGCGATCTCGGTGGCACCGGCATCGTTGATGGGCGCGTTGGCGGCATCGAGATCCTCGATGGATGCCAGTACGCCGAGACCAGCGCCGCGGACGAGGGTGTGGTTGATGGTGAGCCGCTGTAGATGCTTCAACGCGGCCAGCGGGGCGAGTCCTTTATCGGAGACCATCGTGTGGCCGAGGTCGAGGTCGCGCAGCCCGGATAGCTTTGCCACATTCGCCATCCCGCCGTCGCCGATTTCGGTTGTGTTCAGCCGCAATCGTTCCAGCGCGGGGAGGGCGGCCAGATGCGCCAACTGCCCTTCCGTAACGGGTGTGCGGGATAGATCGACCGAGCGAATCTGTCCGGCTTCGCTGCTGGAGCGACCGCCGAGCCGTTCGATCCACGCGGCCATGGCGGCGGGCGTTTTGGAGGCAGGGGCGGCCGTGCGGAGCGTGGAATCGGTAGAAGCCGGGGCGGAGTCCTGGAAGGCGATCTGGACGCCGGGAACGGCGGCGCGGAAATCCTCGATGCCGTTGCGCGTGACGCGGGTGTAGCGGAGGTCGAGTGTGGAGAGGTTTTTGAGAGTCTTCAGTTTCGCAAGGCCGGCGTTGGTGACCTGAGAGCGGTAGAGATTGAGTTCGGTGAGCTGCGTCATGCGCGCGAGCGTGTCCATGGACTCGTCGGAGAGGTGGGCGCCCAGCAGGTTCAACGTGCGGAGGTTGGTGAGGTTGCGGAGCTGATCCACGCCGCGGTCGGTGATCTTGAGGCCGTAGAGGTCGAGCGATTCGAGTGTCTTCAACTGGGCCAAATGGCGGAGGCCTTCGTCGGTGACGAAGGTGTCGCGCAGTCCAAGGGTGCGCAGTTTCGCCATGCCGGTAACGGAGGCGAGTCCGGCATCGGTGACGGGCGTATAGCCGAGGTCGAGCTTTTCGGCATTGACGAAGGGCGCGAGGCCTTCGCCCTTGACGCGGGTCATGGTGAAGCGCAGTTCGCGGAGTTGCGTCAGGTTGGCGAACTGCTTCAGGCCTTTGTCGCTGACGTTGACGTTGGTGAGGAAGTGAAGCGAAAAGCCGAGTTTGTCGAGCTTTGTGAGTGTCGCCAGCGCCCTTAGTTCATCGTTGGCGTCGAGCGTGGAGCCGGCGCCCGGATTGAAGATGGTGCCAGGGAGGATCAGTTCACGCAGCTCGGTGCACGGGCTGAGTTTGCCGAGGTCGCGGTGATCGACAATGGTGCCGACGAGATCGACGGCTTCCAAACGGAAATTGCCATTGGGAAGTTGGCTGGGGTCGTTGATCCAGGAAGCCGTGTTGAGCAATCGCACGCGACCGCCGAACTGGAGTGCCCATTCGGCGGTGGGGAGGTCCGTTTGCGCCAGTAGCGGCAGGGCGAGAAGAAATAGCAGGATTCTCACAACTGCCTAGCGTATCGCAGCTACTGCTTTTTCTGTTTTTCCAGCGTGTAGAGGTAGTACTGTTCCCGTTCGCTGACGTACTCGCGATAGCCGGCTGGATCGATGAAGGGGTTGGCCGCGCCGGGCTTCAGGTTCTTGTATTTCTTGGCCATGTCGTAGTATTCGCCGTGGGCGCCGAGGAAGAGGTCGCACTGCAACGCTTTGAGTACCCGGAAGGTGCGGGCGTAGTCGCCGGCCATTTCCGGATAGGTCTTGTTGTTAACCAGTTCGAAGCCGGGATTGACGTTGGGGCTGCCGATGATGACGGCGTGCAGTTTTTTGCCCTGGTCGGTGGTTTCCATGGTCCAGGTGGTGTTCCCGCGGGTGTGGCCAGGCGTGAGATGGGCCCGAAGTTTCGAGCCGCCGATTTCGACGATTTCGCCATCCTTCAGCACCTTGTCCACCTTCACTGGCTTCCAAGTATCGGTGTATTTGTACTGCCCCTGCCCACCGGAGGCGACCACTTTGTCATCGCCTTCCATAATGAAGACCTTGGCGCCGGTGAGTTCTTTTAGGAGAGCGGTACCGGCAACATGATCATTATGGGCGTGGTTGGCGAGGATGATCTTCACGTCGGTCAACTTGAAACCTAGCTTCTCGACGCTGGCGCGGATGAGCGGCACCGTACGGTCGAAGCTGGCATTGATCAGCATGTGGCCCTTGGGAGAGGTGATGAGGTAGCTGGAGAGCCCGGCGGAGCCGACGTAGTAGAGATTGTCGGCGATGCGATGAGGTGGGAACGGTTCGTCCCAGTTGTTCTGCGCCAGTAATGGCAGAGCGAGGAGGGGAATCAGGCGAAGGAGCATTGTTGAAATTATAGACGTGCGAGGATAGCCGCCAGTTTTGCGGCGGCAGCGGAAAAGGGGTGATGTTGTGCGAACGTGCGGGCGGCGCGACCCTTGGCGGTTAGATCTTCTGCCGCGAGCTGTTGCAGTTTTGGCAGGAAGGTTTCTTTGGTGGCAACGGCGCCAAACTCCGGTTGCATGACCGCGCGGGCTCCGGCGTGATCGAGCGTGATGGCGGGCAGCCCATATTGGAACGCTTCCATCAGCGTGAGTCCGTAGGATTCGTGGCTGGAGGGGAATACGTAGAGATCGGCGGCGGAGAAGTAGTTTTGCTTCTGCGGTCCGTGGACGTGGCCCGGGAAGATAACCTTGCTGTGTTTCAACTGCGCGGCTTTGGCGCGGAGCATGGCTTCGTGCTTCTTGCCGTGCATGTAGGCGGCGCCCCCGCAGATGATTGCGTAGATCGGCGGACAGTTCGGCTGGCGTTCCCAGGCGGCGAGCGCGTCGAGCAACAGCTGTTGGTTTTTCTCCGGCGAGAGCCGGCTGAGCGTGAGAAGGACCAGCGCGTCGGCGGGGATGCCGAGCTGCGCGCGGGCCGTCTGTTTGTCGACCGGATCGAGCGCCGGCGGCGCACCCCACGGCAGCACGTGGATCTTGGCCGGATTCGTCTCGGGGTAGCAGCGCAGGATGATCTCTTTCATCGCTGGCGATGGGACGATGTGCGCAGCGGAAAAGCGGACGCAGTCGGATTGCTTCTGAAAGATGAGTGTCAGGATGTCGGGACAAAGGGCGCCGATCCGCCGGTGGATTGCCACGAGCGTTTCCGGCGCGACTAGCTCGCGGCAGTAAATCGAGGCGATGTATGCGACCACGTCGACATGCCAGACGGTGGCAAGTTTGTAGCTCTGCAGCGCCCTGAAATCTGGCCCTTCGGCGATGTCGTTGACCAGGATGACGGTGTCGGCCGGATCCTGCCGTTGAATCGCCGCTGTGGATGCGGCTTCGAATTGGCGGGAAAAGCGCGCGTAGGAGCCGGTATCAAAGCCGATGATGTCGTGACCGCTCACCGATTCGGGCGTGAAGAGCTCCAGCTGGAACGGCTGTGTTTTCGCCCATTCGGCCGTCAACATGTCGCACACCGCCGCCCCGCCGCCCAGCGGGGCGTGCTCGCGCGCGAAGCCGCCATGGGCGGCGGTGTAGAGAACCTTCACCGGACGAATTGATCGACGAAAGACTCGCCGAGACCGACCTCGATGTAATGCTTGCGGCACATGTCGATCTTCGTGAAGACATCTTCGAAGCCGGTGTTGCGGCCCTCGGCATCGACATAATACATGCAGCCGGAAATGTTGAAAAACGTAATCATCTCGTCGGCCGAGTCCACTGTGAGCGTGTGGGTTTCGCCCGGCGGTTCGAACACATAGTCGCCGGCATTGGCGACCCAATCATGCTCTAGATAGCGCCACGAGCCCTTGATAACGTAGCCGTGCACGGGTGCTGGGTGGCGATGGCGGCTAAGCACGCCGGCCTTGCGCACGCGCAGCAGGTTGCACCATTGCCCCTGCAGCGTGTTCAACATGAGCGGGCGGAACCAGACGTTGGGCGCCTGCGGAACCCAGATGCGCTCGTCATCGGGGACGGCGGTGGTAACGATCTGCGCGGGCGAGAGAGGGTGAGTTGTTTCTGACATAGAGTTCACACGGCCAAGTAGCCGCCATCGATCGGGAGGATGGCTCCATTGATGAACGACGCGGCTTCGGAACACAAGAATAGCACCGGGGGCGCGACCTCTTCGGGCAGGCCCCAGCGCTTCATCGGGCAGCGCTCGAGGATCGGCGCGGAGCGGACCGGATCTTCGTGCAGCGCCTGGGTAAGCGGAGTCGCAATCCAGCCCGGCGCGACGGCGTTGACGCGAATCCCATCGGCCGCCCAGGCGACGGCGAGCGACTTGGTGAGCTGGCCGATCGCGCCCTTCGACGCTGTATAGGCTGGCACGCGCGGCCCGCCAAAGTAGGTCCACATGGAGGCGATGTTGACGATGGCGCCTTTCGAAGCGGTCAGTTTCGGACGCGCCTCGGTGCAGAGTCGCATGGCCCCGGTTAAATTTACGTCGAGCACTTGCTGGAAGACATCAATGGAGTATTCGTCATCGCGCCGGACAATCCCGGCTGCGGTGACGAGAAAATCGATCGCTGGAATTTCAGCGATCAGCGACCGGCAAGCGTCGGTATCGGTGACGTCGAGTGCCCCGAAATGTATGTTGGGCTCATCGGCGGGAATCGTGCCGAGCCCCCCAGCGTGCACAGTGGCGCCGGCGGCGGCGAAGGCCCGGGCGATGGCCAGCCCGATCCCGGACGTGCCTCCGGAGACGAGTGCGGTACGGCCAGTAAATGAGAACATGCAATAACAGGGTAGAACGGGAGTCATGGACGACAAAATTGCGCAGATCAGAAGAACCTATCTCACCGGGGAGCTCGATGAGGCGAATGTGGGTGCGGATCCGATCTTGATGTTTGGCGAGTGGATGAATGCTGCCATTGAATCGGGTATCGATGAGCCGAACGGAATGGCGCTGGCGACGGCGTCGCCCGATGGGGCGCCCTCGGTCCGCGTTGTCCTCTTGCGGGGCTTCGATGAGCGGGGATTCGTCTTCTTCACCAACTATGAATCGGCGAAAGGGCAGGATCTGCTGGCCAATCCGCGTGCGGCCGCGACCTTCTGGTGGCAGCCGTTAGAGCGCCAAGTGCGGGTGAGCGGAAAGGTGGAGAAGATCGCACGGGAAGACAGCGATTCCTACTTCCATTCCCGTCCGCGGGGGCACCAGTTGGGAGCGTGGGCCTCGCCGCAGAGCCGTGCGGTGAAGGGCCGGCAAGAGCTACAGGCGCGCGCCGTTGATGTGGAGACACTGTTTCCTGGCGAGGTGCCGCTGCCTGACTTCTGGGGCGGCTACCGGTTGATTCCGGAGCGCGTGGAGTTCTGGCAAGGGCGCGAGAACCGTCTGCACGACCGGTTCGTTTTCGAGAAAAGACAGGGTGCCTGGACGGTG
Source organism: Acidobacteriota bacterium (assembly GCA_947466555.1). Lineage (GTDB taxonomy): Bacteria > Acidobacteriota > Terriglobia > Bryobacterales > Bryobacteraceae. Next base: position 9,707 of record CANIFK010000117.1, read on the forward strand.
ACTCGCCTGGCCCCATAAAGTAGTGGGCATGGCGATTTCCCGACGGCAGTTCCTGGCCGCTGCAAGCGCTGCCCTGCCTGCACAGCCTCGCAAGAAGCTCAATTTCATTTTTGTTTTGGCCGACGATCTCGGCTGGGCGGATCTGCCTGTCAACGGCGGAGACTTCCACGAAACGCCGGAGATCGACGCCTTCGCGAAAACGGCGATGCGCTTCTCGCAGGCCTATGCCGCGGCGCCGATCTGTTCTCCCACTCGTGCTTCCATTCTCACTGGCAAGAGTCCGGCCCGTCTGGGCATCACCATTTGGCACGAAGGCGCGTTGCAGAAGGTGACCAACAAACCACTGTTCCCGGCGAAATCCGAAGACCATCTGCCACACGCCGAAGTGACGCTGGCCGAGCGTTTCCACGACGCCGGCTACCGCACGTTGCATGTGGGCAAATGGCACCTCGGCACAACCGAACATGCGCCGGAGACGCAGGGGTTCGATACCAGTATCGGCGGCACCCACTGGGGCGCGCCCAAGACGTTTTTCTATCCGTACAAAGGGATGCAGGCCAACGGCGAGTTCCGCTTCATCCCCGGTCTCGGACTGGGAAAGCCCGGCGATTATCTGACCGACAAGTTCACCGACGCCGCCATCCAGAGCATCGATGCCTGTGGCGGCGAGCCCTTCTTCCTGAACCTCTGGTATCACAACCCCCACACCCCCATCGAAGCCAAGCCCGACTACGCCGCCTACTTCGAGAAGAAGCGAAAGCCCGAGTTCAACCACCAGAACGCCAAATACGCCGGCATGATCCGCAGCCTCAGCGAGAACGTCGGCCGGCTCCTGCAACACCTGGAAACGCGCGGCCTGGCCGATAACACCGTAGTCGTCTTCTTCTCCGATAACGGCGGCTACACCGAGAAGAACGGCGGCCAGACGGTGACGACGAACGCCCCGCTTCGCTCCGGCAAGGGGTCCCTCTACGAGGGCGGCATTCGCGTTCCGTTCCTGATCCGCTGGCCCGGCGTGACGCAGCCCGGAGCTGTTTGCGA
>CANIFK010000118.1 GCA_947466555.1 Acidobacteriota bacterium
GACTTCGAAGCCGGCAAGCGTCACAATCTGCCCCACGTCCGCGTCATCGACGACACCGCCAAGATGACCGTCGAAGCCGGCGCCTATGCTGGCATGGACCGTTTCGAAGCGCGCAAAAAAGTCCTGGCCGATCTCGAAGCCCAGGGCCTGCTGGCCGCCACCAAGCCGCACAACCTGCCCGCCAGCCTCTGCCAGCGCTGCCGCACCATCGTCGAACCGCTCGTCTCCAAACAGTGGTTCGTGAAGATGGAGCCGCTCGCCAAACCGGCCATCGAAGCCGTTGAAGACGGCCGCATCCAGTTCATCCCCGAAAACTGGGCGCACACCTATTTCCACTGGATGCGCAACATCCGCGACTGGTGCATCTCGCGCCAACTCTGGTGGGGCCACCGCATTCCGGCCTGGCACTGTACCGATTGCAACGGCGTCACCGTCAGCCGCGAAACGCCCACCGAGTGCCAACACTGCCACTCGGCCAACATCGCCCAGGACACCGACGTGCTCGACACCTGGTTCAGCTCCGGGCTCTGGCCGTTCTCCACTCTCGGCTGGCCGGACCAGACCGAAGACTTCAAGAAATACTACCCCACGTCGCTGCTCATCACCGGCTTCGACATCATCTTCTTCTGGGTCGCCCGCATGATCGTGATGGGCCTGGAATGCACCGGCGAAGTGCCGTTCCGCCAGGTTTATATCCATGGCCTGGTGCGCGACGCCGAACGCCAGAAGATGTCGAAAACCAAGGGCAACGTCATCGACCCGCTCGCCGTCACCGAGAAGTATGGGACCGATGCCGTGCGCATGTCGCTCGTCCTTGCCGCGCCTCCCGGCACCGATATCATCGCCAGCGAAGATCGTATGCAGGCCGCCCGCGGCTTCGCCAACAAGATCTGGAACGCCGCCCGCTTCCTGTTCCTGAACCTGGAACGCGCGGGCGCCGAACCCTGGGCCCCGGAAGAAAAGACGTCCTATCTGCCGGAAGCCATCGATGGCACCGTGCCGCTCGAAGACCGCTGGATCTTCTCCTCGCTCAACACCTGCGCGGGCGAAGTCAACAAGGCCATCTCCACCTACCGTTTCCACGAAGCCGCCAACATCCTGTGGCACTTCTTCTGGGACGATTTCTGCGATTGGTACATCGAAATCAAGAAGCTCCGTTTCAAAGAGGGCTCGGGCCTGGACGCCAACTGGCGCAACATCCTCACCGTCTTTGAAACCTCGCTGCGCCTGCTGCACCCGGCCATGCCCTTCATCACCGAAGAGCTCTGGCAACGGCTCTGCGCGGGCCGTCCGGGCCGCCCGGCGTCCATCTCGCTCGCCCAGTTCCCGCAGTACGACGAAGCCGTCCACGACGCCGAAGCCGAGAAGTCGTTCGCTCTGTTGCAGGAGATCATCAGCGCCGCTCGCAACCTGCGTGCCGACGCCAAGCTCGATCCCAAGCAGCAACTGGACGCCTATATCTACTGCGAAGGCGCGGTGGCCGAGCTGACCAACGTGCAGAAGGAGTCCATCGAGCGGCTCGCCAACGTGACGCTGCAGGTGGCCACCCCGGCCGCCGAACGCGCCCGCGGCGCCAAGCGTTCGACGCCTGAATTCGATCTCGTCCTCGCCGTCCCGGCGGCGCAGATGGAGAAGCAGCGCGACCGCCTGGTGAAGGAAATCGCCAATCTCGAACAGGTAATCGCCAACTCCGAAAAACAGCTATCCAATGAGGATTTCCTGAAGAAAGCACCGGAAAAAGTGCTGGCCACGTTGCGCGACAAACTGGCCGACTACAAGGCCCAGTTGGACAAGAGCAAACTAGCCCTGGAAGAAATGTAATGGATTTCGACATTCACCACCCCGAAGTATTGGACGCGGTTCGCCGCGCTCTCGCCGAAGACATTGGCTCCGGCGACCTGACGACCAACGCCACCGTCGACGCCAATCTCATGGCCACCGGCCGCTTCATCGCGCGCCAGTCCATGACCGTCTGCGGCGTGGAGTTGATCGAACTGGTCTTCGCGGAGTTGGGGGGTGTCGATTTCCTGGGAACCCACCTGCATAGCGGCGAACGGGCGGCCCCGGGCGATGTCCTGGCCACCGTTCGCGGCAAAGCGCGCACGCTGCTTACCGGCGAACGCGTCGCGCTGAACTTCCAACAACGCTTGAGCGGCATCGCCACGCTGACCCGCAAACATGCCGACGCCATCGCCGGCACCGGCTGCAAAGTGCTCGATACGCGCAAGACCACGCCCGGCCTCCGCCGCCTGGAAAAATGGGCCACCGTCTGTGGTGGCGCGACGAATCATCGCATCGGCCTCTTCGACGCCGTGCTCATCAAGAACAATCACATCACCGCCGCCGGCGGCGTGCGCCAGGCGCTGGAGCGCGTCCGCGCGGCCGGCGTGCCGCCCGGCGTCGCCATTGAAATTGAAGTCCGCACGCGCGGCGAATTGGAAGAGGCGTTGACGTTCAACGCCGATCATCTTCTGCTCGATAACCTCACGCCCGACGAAGCCGCCGAATGGATTGGCTTCATCGCCGGCCGAGCCAAAGTGGAACTCTCCGGCGGCATGAAGCTGGAGAAGATGCGCGAATACGCCAGCACCGGCGCCGACTACATCTCCGTCGGCGCGCTCACTCACTCCGCGGTCGCGGTCGATATCAACTTCCGCGTATCGTTAGAAACGGCATGAACTTCGACGTAGCCCGCGTCCGCGCCGCGCTGCCCGGCAGGCGCGTGGATTATTACGACACGCTCGATTCCACCATGACCGCCGCCGCGGCCATCCGCACTCGTGGCGCCATCGTCATCGCCAATGAACAGTCGGCCGGCCAGGGGCGCCACGGCCACGCCTGGCACTCCGAACCCGGCAGTGGCCTCTATTTCACCATCGTGCTCGCCCCGCGCTTGTCCATGGAACTGCTGCCCGTGGTCACCCTCGCGCTCGGCCTCGCCGTGCAGGAATCCATCGCCCAAGTCTGCAACGTGCAGGCCGATCTCCGCTGGCCGAACGACCTGCTCATCGGCCCGCGCAAATGCTCGGGCATCCTCACGCAGCTCGATGGCGATCGCGTCCTCGCCGGCATCGGCATCAACGTCAACCACGCTTCCCTGCCCCCGGATCTGGCCGCCATTGCGACAAGCCTGCGCCTCGTCACCGGCCGCCCGCACTCGCGCGAGGAGTTGCTCTGCGCCCTCGCCGGCGGCGTGGACCGCATGGTCAGCTTGCTCGAAACCGACGGCGCGCAGCCCGTGCTGGCGCTGTTCACCGCGCAATCCAGCTACGCCCGCGGCCGCCGCGTCCGGGTCGATCTGCCCGGCAAACCGCTCGTCGGCACCACCGCCGGACTCACGCCCGACGGCTATCTGCTGCTCGATGGCGACGACGGCCGGCGCCACACCATTTTGGCCGGCGGAGTCCGGCCGGAGAATTAAGTCATGCTCCTCGCTCTCGATGTCGGCAACACCAACATCACCATCGGCGCGTTTCAAAACACCGAACTCATCGGCCGCTGGCGCCTGCGCACCATTCGCGAACAGACCGCCGACGAGTGGGGCATCCTGCTCCGCAATATCTTCTCGCTCGCCGGGCTCGATCTCCACGCCGTCGACGGCATCATCATCTCCAGCGTCGTTCCGGTCATCAACAACATGCTGGCTGAGATGGTGCGCAAATACTTTCATCGGGAAGCGTTCTTCGTCACCGCCGATACCGATCTCGGCATCAAAGTCCTCTACGATAACCCGCGTGAAGTCGGCGCCGATCGTGTCGTCAACGGCGTCGCTGCGTGGCAACTCTACGGCGGCCCTGCGGTCATCGTCGACCTCGGCACCGCCATCACCTTCGACGTAATCTCCAAACACGGCGAGTATCTCGGTGGCGTCATCTGCGCCGGCATCGGCATGGCCATCAGCGGCCTGTTTTCGAAGACCGCGCTGCTGCCGATGGTCAACTTCACCGCGCCCGAAAAACTCATCGGCACCAACACCATGGGCAGCATCCAGAGCGGCCTCTACTACGGCTCGCTGGGCATGATCGACGGCATCCTCGAACGGCTCGTCGCCGAACTAGGGGCCGAGACAAAACTCATCGCCACCGGCGGCAACGCCACGTTGATCCAGGAAGGCTCGCGCCTCATCCAGCATGTCGACGAGGACCTCACCCTCACCGGCCTCCGCCTCATCTGGGAGCGGAACAAAAAATGAGCGAAGAGAGCTGGGCAGGCACTTACTTCAACTACTTCACCGAAATCGAGGAACACTTCCAACGCGCCCGCGGAACAAGCCTCTTCCTCATGTCCCCGCTCGATTGGGCGCTCGTCGAAGGTTGGAAGAACACCGGTGTGCCGCTCGAAGCCGTACTGCGCGGCATCGACGACGCCTTCGAAAAATACAACTCGCGCAAAAAGAAAACCGCGCAGCAGGTAAATTCGCTCTCCTACTGCGCGCAAGCCGTCACCAAGGCTGCCGAAGAAATTCTCAATAATCGGCCCCAGCGCAAAGGCCCCCCAACCGCCGAAGAATCTCTTCCCAACGAAGCCCTGCGCACCGAACTCGAAAGCCGCATCCCCGAACTGGAAGCCAAAGGCTACACCTCGCAGGCAGAGGCCGTGCGCCAGATCGTCGCCAACTTCGCCGTACATCACCAGAATCTGGAGGAGTTGGAACAGCACCTAAGCGCCATCGAAGAGAAGATCCTGGCCCAGGCGCGCGCAGCGCAAACAGAGGCCGAACTGCTCTCCGCTCGCCAGGATTTGGAAGGCGAACTGCGCCCCCATCGCAGCCGTTTATCGGCCCCCGAACTGGCCATGCTCGAGAAGAGTTTTCTCGACCGCCGCCTCTTCGACAGGCTCGGTGTCCGCCGCCTAAGTCTCTTCTTTCTCCTATAGCCCGCGCTTTTGTTTGATAATAGGGAATTGACGTGCAACATTAACTCTTCCAGATCATCTATAGTGGTGATCCATGTCCAAGTCGAAAACAAACAACTCGACAGGTAATCAGGAGACTCCCATTTCCAAGTCCAACCCGGCTAAAGCGGGCTCACCCGACAACCAGCTGACTTCCTTCGAGAAGGCCATGAAGCTCTTCCACAAACGGGAGTTTCAACCCGCGCTGCCGCTCTTTGATGAGGCCAGCAAAGGTGCAGATGTTTCCATTGCGCATGCCGCGCAGTTGCACGCCCGCATGTGTCGCCAGCGGCTGGAAAAAGATTCGCCGCAGTTGAAGACTTCGGAAGATAACTACGCCTACGGCCTCGCGCTCGCCAATCGCCGCGAACTTACCGGGGCCGAACAGTATCTCAACCGGGCCCTCCAACTCGCCCCGCGCGCCGATCACATCCTGTACACGCTCGCCCTCGTGAAGGGCCTGCAGGGTGACGTCGCCGCCGCCGCCGGATTCCTGTCGCGCGCCATCGAGATCCAACCCGCCAACCGCACCACCGCGCGCACGGATCCAGACTTCCGCGAACTGCTCCACCACCAACCAATCCGCGAACTTGTCTTCTAACTCCAAGTCTTCGACGCCCGCAGCCGACGCGCTCCGTAAGCCGCTCCGCATTGTCGCCATCGGTGGCGGTACCGGTTTGTCGACTCTCCTCCAAGGCTTAAAAGCGTGGGCCGGCCCGGTTCGTCCCACCGTCGCCATCACCGCCATCGTCACCGTCACCGACGACGGCGGCAGCTCTGGCCGCCTCCGCCGGGATTTCGCAGTCCTGCCCCCCGGTGACATCCGTTCCTGCATGGTCGCCCTCTCGCAGGACGAAGCGCTGCTCAGCCGCATGTTCCAATACCGCTTCAAGGAAGGGCGCGGCCTCAAAGGCCACAGCTTCGGCAATCTCTTCCTCACCGCGCTGACGGACATCACCGGCGACTTCGCCCACGCCGTTCGCCTGGCTTCTGAAATTCTCGCCTCCCGCGGCGACATCATCCCCTCCACCGCCGCCAACGTCGTCCTCGAAGCCCAACTCACCGACGGCCGCATTCTCAAAGGCGAAAGCACCATCAGCAAAAGCCGCGCGCCCATCGACACCATCCGCATCATCCCCGCCTCCCCGCAACCCTTCCGCGAATCGCTCGAAGCCATCCGCGATGCCGATCTCATCACCCTCGGCCCCGGCTCGCTCTTCACCAGCGTCATCCCCAATCTCCTCATCCGCTCCATCCCGCGCGAAATCATGCGCTCCCAAGGCGTCCGCGCCTACGTCACCAACCTCATGGGCCAGCCCGGCGAAACCGTCAACTTCACCGCCTCCGACCACGTCTCGGCCATTCTCAAACACTGCGGCGTCGCCCAGAAAAGCGCCCGCCGCCTGCTCGATTACGTCATCGTCAACAAAGCGCCCATCAGCAACGCCGCCCTCCGCCGCTACGCCGAACAGAAGGCGCTCCCCGTCGAAGTCGATCTCGACAAGCTCAACGCCATGGGCCTTCGCGTTCTCGAATCCGACATCGCCGACCGCGGTCCCAAGATCCGCCACAGCCCCGAACGCACCGCCCAGCTCGTCATCAAGCTCGCCCGCCTCGGCCGCCGCCGCCGTCAACTCATGGCCAGCGCCGCTGCGCGATCATAGGATTTAGCCATCATGTCCTCTTCCCTCTCGGTTGTCATTCTCGCGGCCGGCTTCGGCACGCGCATGAAATCGCACACCACCAAGGTGCTGCACCGCGCCGGCGGTTTCCCCCTCGTTGAACATGTCGTGCGCACGGCGCTCACCATCGCCCCGGCCGATCGCGTCGTCACCGTCGTCGGTCACCAGGCCGATCGTGTCGCCGCCGCCGTCACGCCCTACGGCGTCAAAACCGCGCTTCAGGACGTCCCCCGCGGCACCGGCCACGCCCTGCGCTGCGCCCGCGAAGCCGCCCCCGCCGACGGCCATCTCGTCGTTCTCTACGGCGACGTGCCGCTGCTCTCAGAAGCCACCCTCGCCCGCCTCATCATGCAGCACACGGCCAACAATGCCGCGGCCACCGTACTCACCGCCGTCCTCGATGACCCTGCCGCCTACGGCCGCATCATCCGCGGCGCCGATGGTGGCGTCGAAGCCATCGTCGAATTCAAAGCCGCCTCCGAAGCACAGCGTGCCGTCAAGGAAATCAACTCCGGCATCTACTGCTTCAACGCCCCGCTCCTCTGGCAGCACATCGATTCCATCACCACCAACAACCCCGCCGGCGAGTTCTACCTCACCGACATGGTCGAAATCCTCCGCGCCCACGGCCACCGCGTCGACGGCCAGATCATGGCCGACTCCTCCGAACTCCTCGGCATCAATACCAAAGTCGAACTCGCCGAAGTCGATCGCCTCTTCCGCCTCCGCAAAGCCACCCAGCTCATGCTCGACGGCGTCACCATCGAACGCCCCGAAACCGTCTCCATCGATCTCGACGTCACCATCGCCGCCGACACCATCATCGAGCCCAACACCCGCATCCTCGGCAACACCACCATCGGCGCCAACGCCCGCATTGGCACCGGCTCCGTCGTCACCAATTCCACCATCGCCGACGGCGTTCAAATCGAACCCTACTGCGTCATCGCCGACACCGAAATCGGCGAAGCCGCCCACGTCGGCCCCTTCGCCCGCCTCCGTATGAACAACCGCGTCGGCGCCAATGTCCACATCGGCAACTTCGTCGAACTCAAAAAGACGACGATGGGCGACGGCGCCAAAGCCAATCACCTGGCCTATCTGGGCGATTCCACCATCGGCGCCAAAACCAACATCGGCGCCGGGACCATCACCTGTAACTACGACGGTAAGTTAAAACACCCCACCACAATTGGCGCAGGCGTCTTCGTCGGCAGTAACTCCACCCTCGTCGCCCCGGTCACACTGGAAGAGGGCAGCTACATCGCCGCCGGCTCAGTAATTACCGACCAAGTCCCCTCCGGCGCCCTCGCCATCGCCCGCGGCCGCCAGTCGAACAAGGATGGCTGGGTAGCGAAAAAGAAGAGCTAGTCCCGAAACTCCCGCTCCGCCTCACGCACCGCCCGGTCCGCCTCCCGGCGTAACCGGTCCGCCTCCCGGCGCGCGTCATCCGCCGCACGTCGCGCATCATCAGCCGCCCGCCGCGCGTCCCGGTGCACGTCCCGCATCGCCTCACGCATATCGTCGCGCAGGTCGTACTTCGCACGGCGCGCATCATCCCGCGCCTCGCGCGCGGCCTCGCGCACATCGTGCGCCGCCTCACGCACGGCCTCGCGGACCTCCCGGCCCGCCTTGCGCAATTCGTCCCTCACCTCGTGCCGCTCACGATGGGAGCAGGCACTTGTACCGATCACCAAAAGCAGTATGCCAACGGAAATCCGCATCATCCCAAACACCTACGCGGCAAACGGGACAAATGTTCCCAGAAAATTACAAGACCAACATCGGGTGATACAAATTCGGAATCACCATCTCCCCAATCGCCACCAACTCCCCCGCCTCATCCACCGCCCGCACAAACGGCGCCCCATTCCGCACCCGGAACGGAGACACCCGGAAATCCCGCCCCTGCCGAATGCTCACGACCGTCGCCACGTCCACGCGCTCCAACGGAAAGTCCGGCAACAGATCCACCGCCGGCACCACCGCCTCGGCAAACCGCCCCTCTCCCGCCATCTCGCCCAACACCTCCAACGTCCGGGCCTGTTCAATCGTGAACACCCCGGCCCGCGTCCGTCGCAACGCGCACAAATGCGCCCCGCAGCCCAACGCCAGCCCCAACTCGTGCGCAATGCTCCGCACGTAGGTGCCCGACGAACAGTGCACCCGCAACTTCGCCTCGGCCCCGTCACAGCCCAGCATCTCCAGCGAAAACACCGTCACCGGCACCGCCGCCAGCTCCACCGGCTTGTTCTTCCGTTCCAGCTTGTACGCCGGCACGCCGTCAATCTTCTTCGCCGAAACTGGCGGCGGCGTCTGCAGCAACTCGCCACGAAACGCATCCAGCGCCCGCTCCAACGCCGCGGCGTCCAGAACAACGGAAACCGCCTCCGAAGTCGCATACCCTTCGGAATCGTACGTGTTCGTCGAAAACCCGAACCGCACCGTCGCCTCGTATACCTTATCGGCCTTCATCATGAACTGGGAAAGCCGCGTCGCCCGGTTCAGCACCAGCGGCAAGACGCCAGTCGCCAACGGGTCCAGCGTCCCCAAATGTCCTACCCGGCGTGTCGCGGCAATGCGCCGCATCTTCCCTACTACGTCGTGAGAAGTCCACGCACTGGGCTTATCAACGACAATGACTCCGTCCATCTCCTACCAGCGTAACAGCCCCAGCCCGTAAACTAGAAGCAGTGCAGGCCGACGAACCCAAAGGCAAACTCTACGACGGCCAAATGCTACGGCGTCTCGCCGTCTATTTGAAGCCCTACAAAGCCAGCGTCACCGGCACGCTCGTCCTCGTCACCCTCCACGGCCTCTTCGATTCCCTCGGCCCCCTCCTCACCCGCTACGCCGTCGATCGCTACTTCACCCACTCCCCCGTCACCAAACTTCCCTTCGAACTCCCCGCCGATCCCTACAACGGCCTCACCATCCTCACCATCGCCTACCTCACCGTCGTCATTCTCACTCTCCTGAGCGAATTCGGCATGACCCTCCTCATGAACCGTACCGCCCAACACGCCATGTTCGACCTCCGGCGCGACCTCTTCGCCCACCTCCACCGCCTCGACATCGCCTACTTCGACCGCAATCCCATCGGCCGCATCGTCACCCGCGTCACCAGCGATGTCGACATGCTCAACGAGCTCTTCTCCTCCGGCTTCGTCGCCATCCTCGGCGACCTGCTGATGCTCCTCTGGCTCCTGGCCATCCTGCTCTCCCTCAGCCCCGGCATGACGTTGATCGTCCTCGCCGCCACCCCGCTCGTCTTCGCCGCCACCATGCGCTTCCGCACCGAAGTCGCCAGTTCCAACCGTCGCATCCGCACCGCCGTCGCCGCCATCAACTCCTTCCTCCAGGAACACATCAACGGCATCGCCATCGTCCAGCTCTTCAACCGCGAAGCCCGCTCCCGCGCCGATTTCGCCCGCATCAACCGCGAACACACCGACGCCTACAAAGACTCCATCCACGCCTACGGCTGGTTCTATCCCATCGTCGAATTCCTCGGCATGATCACCCTGGCCGGCCTGCTCGTCTACGGCGGCGTCACCATCCCGGCCGGAGCGGCTTCCATCGGCACCGTCGTCGCGTTTTTCCAATACGCCATCCGCTTCTTCCGCCCCATCCAGGACCTGAGCGAGAAATACAACGTCCTGCAGGCCGCTTCCGCCGCCAGTGAGCGCATTTTCCAGCTCCTGGACACCGTACCGGCCATCCAGGCCCCCGAAACGCCCCAGACGGTCCCGCAGGACATGACCATCACCTTCGAAAACGTCTGGTTCGCCTACAAGGAAGAAGATTGGATCCTCCGCGACATCAGCTTCACCATCCGCCCGGGGGAAACCGTCGCCATCGTCGGCCACACCGGCGCCGGCAAAACCACGCTCACCAACCTCCTCCTCCGCTTCTACGACATCCAGCGCGGCTCCATCCAAATCGGCGGCATCGATATCCGCCAGTTCCGCCCCGAAGACCTCCGCGCCCTCTTCGCCATCGTCTTGCAGGACCCCTGGCTCTTCACCGGCGACATCCGTTCCAACATCACCCTCGGCACCCCCGGCCTCTCCGAAGCCCAAATTCGCAAAGCCGCCGAACGCGTCAATCTCCTGCCCTTCATCGACCAACTCCCCAACGGCCTCTCCGAGC
>CANIFK010000119.1 GCA_947466555.1 Acidobacteriota bacterium
CACCAACGCCCCCGCCGAATCCTCCCGCATCGCCAGCGTTCAGCTCATCACCAAACGCGGCGCCAATGAAATCCACGGCGTGGCGTACTACAAGTTCTTCAGCTCCGCCTTCAACGCCCGCAGCTTCTTCGCCCCCCGCCGCACCCCCTACCTACAACACGAATGGGACCTCGAAGCCGGCGGCCCCATCATCAAAAACCGGACGTTCGTCTACGGCAGCTGGTTCTCCCAGCGCATCCCGCTAGGCTCCTTCTCCACCGCCACCGTCCCCACCGCCGCCATGCGCAACGGCACCTTCGCCACCACCGTCCGCGACCCCCTCACCAACACCCCCTTCCCCGGCAACCAGATCCCCGCCAACCGCGTCAACCCCGTCTCCGCCAAGGTCCAGGACAAGTACTTCCCCACACCCACCTCCGCCGCCGGCGCCAATAACCTCGCCTTCGAAGTCCCCTTCCCAGCCGACCTCTTCAAAGGCGACTGGCTCTTCTTCCGCGCCGATCACCAGGTCTCCGCCAAGAACAGTGCTGACTTCCGCTGGACCCAGCGCAAAACGCCCTACGTTCTAAGCTCCGGCCTCCCCGGCCAGTTCTGGACCCGCAAGCGTGACCACCAGCAGATGGTCGCCAGCGACACCCACATCTTCTCGCCCACCCTAGTCAACACCTTCCAATTCGGCCTCTCCACGGACTACATCATCGATGGCGACACCGTCTCCGGTCGCGCCCCCCTCGATGGCTCCCAGGTTCTCTCCGAAATCGGCCTCCAAGGCGCCAACCCCTCCGGCTTCAAAGGCCAGGGCTTCCCCACCATGTCCGTCACCGGCATGACCGCCATCTCCCTCCAGCCCGGCGGCGTTGTCAACGACAACAAGGCCTACACCATCAACGAAGCCATCACCAAATCCATCGGCAAACACGTCTGGAAATCCGGCGGCACCATCCAGTGGCAGAAAACCTTCGCCGGTGAAATTCCCAACTACGGCTCGTTCTCTTTCGATGGCACCCTCTCCGGCGCCCCCTACGCCGATTTCCTCTTGGGCTATCCCCGCTCCGCCCAACGCACCAACCCCCTCGCCAACCGCCGCCAGAACGCCACCGAGCTCGGCTTCTTCACCCAGGACACCTTCAAGGTCAACGCCCGCCTCACCCTCGAATACGGCATCCGCTGGGACTACTACACCACGCCCATCTTCACCGACGGCATGATGTACAACTTCGACAAATCCTCCGGCGCCGTCGTCGTCCCCCAGGAAGCCCTCGGCAAGGTCAGCGCCCTCTTCCCCAAAAACATCACCATTCGCGCCGGCAACCCCCAGCCCGAAGCGGCCAAGAATAACTTCCGGCCCCGCTTCTCCGCCGCCTACCGCATCACCCCCAAATTCGTCATCCGCGGCGGCTACGGCATGTTCACCGAACGCATCGCGCTCTTCCAACGCGTCAACGGCGGCGGACCCTTCCAGGTCTCCGAAAACTACCAGAACCAGGCCGGCCAGTCCACGCCCTATCTGGCTTTCCCCAACCCCTTCCCCGCCAGCACCGCCACCGCCGTGCTCGCCAGCCAAAGCGTCACCCGCTTCCCCGATAAAACGGTCAACGGCCTGCTCCACCAGTACAACATCAGCATCGAACGCGAAATCGCCAAGTTCGGCATCCGTACCTCTTACGTTGGTACCCAGGGCCGCAATCTCAATTACTCCCTGAACATCAACCAGCCCGAACCCAGCCTCATCGCCTTCAACGTCAATCGCCGCCCGTATCCCAACTTGGTCGGCGTCACCGAATGGCGCAACGACGGCAGTTCGAAATACCACTCCCTCCAAATCGAAGCCAAGCGCCGCGCCAATAGCGTCCTGTTCGATTTCAACTACTCCTACCAGATCAACCGCAGCAACTTCTTCAACCTCGAAAACCCCTACGCCGTCACCGACAAATGGGCCAACGAAGCCGCCACCCGCCGCCACTACGCCACGGCGTCACTCATTTGGGATACCCCCATCGGCCGCGGTCAGAAGTTCATGAGCAGCGCCCCCAAAGTTGTCGACGCCGCTCTCGGCCACTGGCAGCTCTACTGGCTCAGCTACATCGCCTCCGGTGCCTTCTTCTCCCCGGCCTACTCCGGCTCCGGCCCGTCCAACACCGGCGTCAACGGCGGCCTCCCCGATCTCGTCGGCGACCCCTACGGCATCACCCAAACCGTCAACCAGTGGTTCGACCCCAAGGCCTTCGCCGTCCCGCCCGTCGGCCGCTTCGGCAATGCCCTGCCCAACAGCCTCACGTCCCAACCCCTCAACGTGCATCACTTGAGCGTGATCAAGAAGTTCCCCATCAAGGAGCGTCTCTCGTTCACCCTCACCGGGGCGATCTCGAACCTCTTCAACCACGCCACCTTCAACAACCCCTTGAGCAACATCTCGGTAGCCGGCACCGGCGCCTTCACCAGTACGGTAGGCGTCTTCAGCTCTAACGAGCGCGGCGCCTACCGCCAGATGACCATCAAAGGCCGCTTCGATTTCTAATCGGACAACCACCCCGGTAGGGCGGCCCGCCCGCCCTACCGGACCAACCCGATCAGAATCGCAATAATATTGCTCGTCCCGTCCCGAATGGCCGAAACCGGCGTCGTCGGAACCCCGAACGAGCTGCTCAACTGCGCGGCCGTGACGTTGCTATTCACCCTGTCACCAGCCTTTACGCCAAAGCCGACTTGGTTGAACCCACCGCCACCAAATCCACCCCCAAACGATCCACGGCAAGCCATGCCGCCAAACTGCGGAAAGCACTGACTGCCAAGGCCGCTCCCCACGCCAAACCCAATCGCCCGATTGTCTGCCGCCGCCTTCACCCAGCTATTGTCCGTATTGGATACGGAGGTCACCGTCAGGCCCGGCGTCACCGAACGCCGCGTCGGAAACAAAAAGCTGAACGCTTTCGCGGGCTGCTCCGCCGGCGAGAGTGACACCTTGTACAACCCGCACCACCACAGCGTCTCCTCCGTCTTCGGCAGCAGGTCGTTGTCAATTGTCTGGCGATCAATCGTAACGGTAGTCTGGCTCCGCACCGCCCCTTCCGGCACAAACAGCATCACCCCGGATTTCCCAAGGAACACCGGCGCATTCTCGCCCTTTTCGTTCAACGTCCCCCGCTGATCAAAAATCACCGACCCGCTGGTTTCCAACGGCGCCAGCACCTTCTCCGTCCCCGCAAACTCCACAATCCCCGCCTCGGGCGACACAAACGAAACCGCCGCCGCCGGCTCAGCCACCACCGGCGCCGCCCCATCCGGCCGCGCCCGGAATGTAAACGGCCCCACCAACCGCTCCGCCGCAATCTCTTTCAAGGACCAAACGGCGACGTTATCGCGCACCCCGTCGAACGTCACCCCGGCCGGGACGTCCAAGGACTCAATAAACCGTGTCCCCAGCGGCACCGTCCCGCCAACGGCGACAGACTCCAGCTTCTGCGAGCCGGAGGCAACATAAACGGAATAAAGAACGGACCCATCGGCGTCATATTGACCCGTAGTCCGGACCACAGCAGTCTGGGCGGCCAACGATAGGCCAAATAAAACAGCAAAGAGGTATCGCATGAGACGATCCTACGCTTGGCCCAAAAAAAAGATGTCAGGAAGTTGTAAGGATTTGCGTCTAGCTAATTAGAGGGAGAAAATCTCTTCCAACGCCTTCGCATCGGCCAGCCGGTCACTCCAGCCCTCGATCACGTCCGGCGATGCCGAGTGCAGTTTGTCCAGAGCCCACCCCGGCATCGGCCCAAACCGCCGCTCGATCTGCCGCTGCAAGAGCTTCCACATGCCCTTCGCCTCACCCCGTGCCTCGCCCCGCGCTTCGCCTCGCGCTTCGCCGATCGCCAGACCCTGCCGGATCGCCGGCCCCAGAATCTTGTTCTCCAAAACGTTGATCATTCCAGCCGCCAAACTACAAAAACACCTTCTCCAGCGTCTCCGCAGTTTCAACTCGCAGACCCCACTCCTCAAGTTCATCCGGAGAGGCGGAGTTCAATTTCTCTAACGCCCAATCCGGAACCGGTCCGAAGCGTCTTTCCAGCAGCCGGTGCACCATACGCCCTATCCCCTGCCGAATCGCCGGGCCGATGATCTTGTTCTCCATCAAATCAATCATCTCGCTCTGCAACCTCCGCTTCAGTTCCTCTTCAATTCCCAGTATGCCTCCAATCACCGCAAATGTGGAGGCCGCCGCCTGCTGCTCCGCCCCACTCAGGCTCCGCAGCTTGTCAAAAACCACTCGAATCACCCGGTCCCTGTCCGCCTTCGTCAACAGCGCCCATTCGTTATCCGCCCAATCATCGCTCGCCAGCAACTCCTCCCCGTCCATCTCCCGCAAATTCAAAATCGTGAACCGGTGCCGCGTACTCGCTGTCTCAAAAACATCGTCCATCCGCAGTGGCTCCCGCCCCGCGTACAAAACGGTCTGCTCCACATGCTCCCCCAGTAACCGGTAGAACCCCGCATAGTACTCCAGCATTCGGAACGCCATTCCCGCGTCATTCGAAACCTGCAGTTCCACCTGCCGCAACACCCCATCCGCCGACCGCGCCAGCAAATCCGCCCGTAAATTCCTCACCGCCGGCTGCTCAATATTCGGCCACTCCACCACCTCCCCAAACAGCAGCCGCGACAACACACCCCGCGACTGCCGAAACAGGAATTTGAACGTAACGTCGAAGGAATGTGCCACCCGCCCTCCAGGCCCTAGCTCACCGCCGCCGTAACAATCTCCTGTGCCTGCGCCACAATCGCATCCAAATGCGCCTGCCCCTGGAAGCTCTCGGCGTAAATCTTATAAATGTTCTCCGTCCCCGAAGGCCGAGCCGCAAACCACCCGTTCGCCGTATTCACTTTGACGCCCCCAATCGGAGCATTATTCGCCGGCGCATGCGTCAAAATCGAAGTCACCGGATCCCCGGCCAACGTAGTAGCCGTCATCGTCTCCGAATTCAACTTCGACAACCGCGCCTTCTGCTCCGGCGTCGTCGGCACGTCAATCCGCGTATACACCGGAGCCCCATACTTCTCCGTCAGCGAAATATAGTGCTCGCCCGGATCGCGCCCCGTCACCGCCGTAATCTCCGCCGCCAACAGCCCCAACAACAACCCATCTTTATCCGTCGTCCAAACCTGCCCATTCCGCTCCAGGAAGCTCGCCCCCGCGCTCTCCTCCCCGCCAAAACAGTAGCTCCCGTCGGCCAACCCGCCCGCGAACCACTTAAAGCCCACCGGCACCTCCGCAAGCGGCCGCCCGCTCGCCGCCACCACCCGGTCAATGATGCTGCTCGAAACCAACGTCTTGCCCACCGCCGCAAACTGCGGCCAGTTCGGCCGGTTCTTCACCAGATAATTAATCGCCACCGCCAGATAATGATTCGGGTTCATCAACCCCACCGACGGCACCACAATCCCATGCCGGTCCGCGTCCGGATCCGTCGCGAAAGCCACGTCAAACCGGTCCTTCAACGACACCAGACTCGCCATCGCATACGGGCTCGAACAGTCCATCCGAATCACGCCATCGTGGTCCAGCGTCATGAACGAAAACGTCGGATCCAGCTTCGGATTCACGACCTGAATATTCAGCTCATACTGCGCCGCAATCGGTGCCCAATAGTTCAAACTCGCCCCGCCCAACGGATCGGCGCCCAGCTTCAACTTCGCATCCCGGATCGCCTCCATGTTCAGGACATCTTTCAAATCCTCCACAAACGGCCCCACATAATCGTGGTCCACCACATAGGTGGAATACGCCGTCCGCCGGACACCCCGGTTAGCCGACGCCAGCAGATCATTCGCCCGGTTCTGAATCCACCCGGTCACATCGCTCTCCGCCGGCCCGCCGTTCGTCGGGTTGTACTTAAACCCGCCATCGGTCGGCGGATTATGCGAAGGACTGATCACAATCCCATCCGCCAGATTCACCGGCTTCTCCCGGTTGTACCGGATAATCGCCCGGCTGATCACCGGCGTCGGCGTCGGCCCGTTCCCCTTCTGCACATACGTGGTAACGCCGTTCCCCGCCAAAACCTCAATCGCCGTCTGCTGCGCCACGTCCGACAACGCGTGCGTGTCTTTGCCTAAAAACAACGGCCCCGCAATGCCCTGCGCCGCCCGATAATCACAGATCGCCTGCGTAATCGCCAAAATGTGCGACTCGGTGAACGTCGTCGCCGCCGTCGTCCCCCGATGCCCGGAGGTGCCGAACGCCACCCGCTGCAACGGATCGTCTGGATTCGGTACCTTGTGGAAGTAATCGTCTTCCAACTTGGTAGGGTTGATAAGAATATTCTGCGGCGCTGGTTTCCCGGCAAGCGGATGGAGAGGCATTCAGTTACATTATGGAACGGCGACTCTTTTTGATGGGCGGCCTCGCAGCCTTTGCCCGTCCGAAAATCAAAATAACCGCGGCCGAACTCTGGCCCGTCCGCGCCACCCCGCGCACCGTCTGGCTGCTCATCAGCCTCCGGTCCGACGCCAATATCGACGGCCTCGGCGAAGCCTCCGACGCCTTCGGCATCTACGCCACAACGCCCGAAAACGTGGCCGCCATGCGCGCTGAAATCAACCGCCAATTCCCCCTTCTCCACAACCGCTCTCCCTTCGACATCGAACACTTCCGCCAATCCGCCACCCTCCCCAACCTCCTCGCCCGCACCGTCCACTCCGCCCTCGAACAAGCCATGTGGGACATGGCCGGCAAAGCGCTCGACGTCCCCGTCTATGCCCTCCTCGGAGGCAAAGTCCGCGACACCCTCCCCGTCTACGCCAACATCAACCGCACCGCCAAGCCCCGCACCCCCGCCGGCTTCGCCGCCACCGCCAAACGCGCCGTGGCCGAAGGGTTCCGCGCCGTCAAACTCGCCCCCTGGGACAACTTCGTCGATACCGAAGCCTACGTCGAACAGGGCATAGACTGCTTAATCGCCGTCCGCGAAGCCGTGGGCAAAGACGTAAAGGTGATGACCGACTGCCATTCGTTCTTCACCGTCCCCCGCGCCATCGCGGTAGCCAAAAAGCTGGAGCCCGTCGCCCTCGATTGGTACGAAGAACCCGTCGCCCCCGAACGCACCGCGGACACCGTAGCCATCCGCCGCGGCATCAAACAGAACATGGCCGGCGGCGAATTCCTCTTCGAGGTGAAAGGCTTCGAACCCCTCTGCCGCGAAAAGGCGGTCGACGTCATCATGCCCGACGTGAAGCACTGCGGAGGCATCCTGGAGATGACCCGCATCGCCGCCATGGCCGCAGCCCACGGCGTAACCGTAGCCCCCCACAACCCCACCGGCCCCATCGCCACCGCCGCCAGCGTGCAGCTCTGCGCGGGCATGAAAAACTTCCGCATCCTCGAACTCCAATGGGGCGAAGTCGAATGGCGCGGCGACCTGGTCCGCCCCACCGAACGCTTCCACAACGGCACCATCTCCGTCCCCGAAGCCCCCGGCCTCGGCCTCACGCTAAACGAAGACCTCGCCCGCCAACACCAAATGCCCTAAACCGCCCGCTCCATCCCCGCCGCCTGGTAATCCACACTCTTCACAGCAACCCCAGCCGGCCGTGCCTCAAATATCAACTGATACCCAAACAGCGTCGGAAACAGCCCCGTCAAAACCTTCAAAATCGAACTCCCCACCCGGTCCACCAACCCCCGCGGCTTCACCCGCAACCCACGGTCCAACGGAATAATCGAATACTGCTCACTCACAATCCGATACCCGTTCCCCTCCAACAACTCCCGCGCCGTCTTCCGGGTAAAGAACCGCACATGAGTCCGATCCATAATCCCCCGATCGGCATACTCAAACCGCCCAAACAGCAAATTCAACCGCACAAAAATGTTCGCCACATTCGGCAGCGAAACGATGATCGATCCCCCCGACGGCCGGATCAGCGGATACACATCCCGCAGCACCCGCTCCGGATGGTTCAAATGTTCCAACACATCCAAAAGCAGAACCTTATCGAACTCCCGCTCCCGCAACTGCCCCGCCACCGGACCCAACCCCAACTGCAAATCCGTCTGGTAATACTCCCGCATCGAAGCCGCATGAATCGGCGTCTCCAACGCGTCAATTCCCGTCACTTCATTTCCGTTGTTGTGCAGGTGCTCCGCAAAGAAACCCTCCCCACACCCCACGTCCAATAACCGTTGATTATTCCCCGCCATCCGCTCCGCATAGAAGTGGCTCGAATACGGCGAATCCTTCAACGCGTAATGGTGGAAATACTCCGCAAACTCCGGATACGCATGCGCCCCGTTCACCGCCGACCGGTATCGGTAAACAGCCTTCACCACATCCTCGGCATACTTCATGCCGTTGACGTAACAGATCTCATCCCCGTAGTAAGTCGGAATCGGAATCTCATGAATCCGGAACCGCTGGTGCTGCAGCTTGATGATGATCTCGGTGTCAAAGTGAAACTCGTGCGTCATCTTCGAAAAATCCAGACAACGCAACGCATGCAAGTCGTAGGCGCGATACCCCGAGTGAAACTCCGTCAAACCCAAATTCAGCGCCCGGTTCTCAAAGAACGTCAGAATCTTATTCCCAACGAACTTATAGAGCGGCATCCCCCCCGCCAGCGGCCCGCCAAAATCCTTCATCATCCGCGACCCAAACACCGCGTCCGCCTTGCCCGCCACCAGCGGATGGTACATGTGCGCCAGAATCTCCGGCGCATACTGCCCATCCCCGTGCAGTAGCACAACAATGTCGAACCCCTTGTCCATGAAGTACGTGTAGCCCAGGATCTGATTCCCGCCGTACCCCTGGTTCACCGCGTTCTTAAAAACCTTGATCTTCGCGTTCGGGTTGACTTGCAGATATCCCAACGCCAGCTCAAACGTCTCGTCCTGGCTCGCATCGTCGAAGACAACAACTTCCTCAACGTTCTCCCACACCACCGCCGGAATCCGTTTAAATACCTTCGCCAACGTCGTCGCCGCGTTATAGGCAACAATCAAAATGCCAATCCGCTTCCCCCTCGCATCAGCGAGCTCGGGTGACGTAGGCGGATATGTCGTAGGCGTATTCACGGGCCGTTCCTCAACCATCATACCGCCCCCAAAAACATTTCCCTTGACTTCGCCAACCAGTATGCTAAAAATCTAGCATGGAGGTGCTAGAAAATTAGCATGGCTGAAAATCACAACCCCGTTCCCGTCCTTTCCCGCCGCGAACGCCAGATCCTCGACGTCCTATTTCGCCGCAAGGAAGCCACCGCCCTCGACATCCAGGCCGAACTTGCCGACGCTCCCAGCTACTCCACCGTCCGCGCCCTCCTCCGCATCCTCGAAGACAAAGGCCACGTCCGCCACCGCGAAGACGGCCCCCGCTACATCTATCTCCCCGTCGTCGCCCCCGCCGAAGCCAGCCGCTCCGCCCTCCGCCACGTCCTCGACACGTTCTTCGAAGGCTCCGCCGCCGGCGCCATGGCGGCCCTCCTGGGTGACAACGGCGCCGCCATCACCGAAGACGAACTCAAACGCATGGAATCCCTAATCGCCAAAGCCCGCAAAGGAGGAAAGTGATGCTGATCCTCCGCGTCCTCATCGGCACCACAGTGCTCCTCCTAGCCGCCGGCGCCGCCACCCGCCTCTTCGCCCGCCGCTGGTCCGCCGCCGAACGCCACGCCGTCTGGACCGTGGCCCTTCTACTCTCTCTCTCCCTCCCCCTTCTCCTCCGCTATGAACCCCCGGTCGCCGTCCTCTCCGGCCCCGTCCTCGAAGTGCAGCGGTTGACGATCACCGTCACCCCCGAAGCCCCCCGCGCCATCGATTATGCGGCTCTTCTCCGCTATGCCTGGCTAACCGGCCTCGCCAGCGTCGCCGCCTGGTGGCTTCTCGGTTTCGTCCGCGTCACCGGCATGGTGGCGTCGTCCACGGAACACTCCACCTACGGCGGCGTCCCCGTCCGAACCTGCGTCGGCCTCCGCATGCCCGCGGTGGCGGCAGGTCCCATGATTCTCCTCCCCGCCTCGGCGGCCGAATGGCCCGAAGAGCGGCTCGAAATGGTGTTGCGGCACGAGTTGGCGCATGTGCGCCGGCGCGATCTTTTGTGGCGGCTCGCGGGAACGCTGGCCTGTTGCCTGTACTGGTTCCATCCGCTGGCCTGTTGGGCCGCGGCCCAACAACGAAAGGATAGTGAAATGTCTTGTGACGATCAGGTTCTCTCCAACTGTTCCTCGGAACAATACGCCACCGGCCTCGTAGCCGTAGCCCGCGAAGCCGCCGGCCACCGCACCCCCGCCGCCGTCATGGCCATGGCCAAGCCCCGCGAACTCGAAGGCCGCCTCCTCGCCGTGCTCGACGGCACTCGCCGCCGCCAAGCCGCCTCGTATCTAACCGTCCTGTCCACCCTAGCCATCGGCCTGCTAACAGTCTCCCCGCTGGTCGCCTGGCAAGATCCCGGCGTGCAGATGAAGGGAACCGTCCGCGACCTCGTCGGCGTCATCCCCAACGCAAAAGTCGTCCTCAAAGGCGTCAGCGACTACACCTTCGAAACCGGCCCCGACGGCTCCTACAGCGTCACCGGTATCCCCGAAGGCCTCTACACCATCAACGTCATGAAGCCTGGCTACGCTCTGCTCAGCATCGCCGGCCGCAAAATCGAAGTCGGCACCACCGCCCGCGCCGATCTCTACTTGAGCCTCGGCAAGGTCCAGGAAAC
>CANIFK010000120.1 GCA_947466555.1 Acidobacteriota bacterium
CTGACCGGAGCGAGCTTGGTGATGAGGTCCTTTGGGTTGTGGGCGCGGAGATTGCCGGTGCGGAGATCGATGGTGCCGTTGATGACGGTGAACAGCCACGGGTCTTGGTCGAAGGCCTCCGGGGACCGCGCGACGGCCGGGTCGGCGCGGGCGAGCGAAATCATGGCATTGAGCGACCGCTGGGATTCCGAGCGCAGCAGGTGGGACTGAAAAGCCTCCCGCTCCTCCTGCTTCTTGATCTGGTCGGCGAGTGCGTAGAGGCTGCGAATGAACTCCCCGGCCATGGAAACGATCCGCAGTGTCTCGTCCTCGTTCCACCGCAGGCCGTCGTAGAGCAGCCACCGCCCGAGTGGCTCGCTATAGGCGATCCTGCCTGCGTAGTGGGAGACGAGGCGCTTGGCGTTGCCGAGGTCGGTGAACCGCTCGTACGCTGAAACCATCGTCAGCAGGTTCGGCTTGCGGTTCCGCTTGGTGGACTTGTCCGCGGAATTCCCTGCCGGGGCTTGCTGTGCGGCGGGGACGCTTTCGGCGGGAGCCTCCGGCACTGCATGGGTACCGGGCATTTCTCGCTCTTCCTTCGGCACTGCATCGTTGTTGGGCGCTACAGGCTCATCCCCTGGCTCCGCACCGACGCTCTCTTCCGTATCCGCAATTCGTCCGATCGTGACCGGCGAGTTCACGTGCCCCCGAAAGAGGCACTCGGCGCAGTATTTGTCGCCGGCCAGTTCCTGGGCGACATAGCCGCAGGTCACCGGTGCGATGTCCTCGCGCGACGCCTGGTGGAGCTTCTTTCGGGTCTCCCGCTCGGAGTAGCCAGTATAGGGTTTGCTGAGCTCGTGGGCCCAGCGCTCGGCATCTTCGCAGCGCGCCACGACAGTCAGCATCCGGTACCATTCGGGTTCGGGGAGCTTCGCGGCATCGTCCCGGCAGTGCCGCATCCAGCCGCAGCCGTCGAGGATGGGCGGCAGCTGCGCCGGGGCCAGGCTGGGCGGCGCGCTCTGCGGCGGGACCGAGGCGGGCGGCACCACCAGGCCGCCCGCCTCCTCCATGCCGCCGAGCCGGTCGCCGATATCATCGACGGTGTACGTTTTGCCGGTATACTCTGCCACCACCGGCCGCACCTCGCCGGTAACCTTGCGATTGAAGGTCCCCGGCACCCGCAGTACGCGGCAGAGGTCCGCCGTCGGATCCACGGTCCAGCCGAGGGCGCGTGCCTGCAACCGGAGCATCTGTTGAAAGCCCCGGGAGAGAGCCTTCATCGCCTGGCGTTCGGTGGCGGTGCCGAGGAGGGCGGGTTTGTCGAACAGCCAGTAGACGTGCAGTCCGAAGCCACTGCGCACGATGATCGAGGGTTCGAGGCCCACGGTCTCGACGAGAGCGAGGGCCTCGGCTTCGGAGCGGGGCAGGTCCTGCGCCTTGTGCGCCTCGCCGCCGAAGTCGATATCGGCCCAGACGCCCGGCACCGCGACGACGCCGTCCTCCTTGCCGCGGCCGCCGCCGCCGGGCTGGGCGCCCTGCAGGCCCACCGCCGCGTAGACGTCCTGGCGGGCGGCCCGTTCGGCGCAGTAGTCGACGGCGGCCTCCAAGGCGCCCCCCTCCCTGAGGGGGAACGCCTTGGTTGCTTTGTCCTGGCGAGTCCAGATCACGAGCCAGCCGTGCGGCTCGGGACCGTGGACCCGTTCGATAAACTGCCGGATGACACTGTTGTCTCCGTGCATCCAAACCTCCTTGTTTTGGCTCTGGTGCGGTCTGTTGCTGGTAAGCGTGCTCAGATGACCTCGCCGTCGGTCTGATCGATGTCCCGGGCGCTGGGCGCCAGGGCACCGGACTCGAGCAGGGGCTGGAGGATGGCGGCGTACTCGCGGACCTTGGCGACCTGGTCGGGCGCTAGGCGGCCGCCGGAGGCGAACGTGGCGCGGGAGTAGACAATGCCCTGGCCGTTCTTGGTTTTCTCAAGGCCGATCCGGGTGATGACGCTGTGGCAGGGGACGGCCTTGGAGGCCAGGCGCATGAAGTACTGCCGCGCGGCTTTAACGGAACTGGCCGGCAGGCTGACGATCTCCGGAAGCAAGTTCTCCTCGCGGATGAAGAAGAGTTGCCGGACGAGCTTACAGGCCTGGCCCTCACCCTTCGGATCGCTGCCGAACTGGGCCAGCGGGCAGGAGAAGCAGTCGCCGCCGGGCTTGCCGGTGCCGACGCGGGCGTTGTTCGAGGAGCAGTCCGGAGGCTGGTTGCCTTCCGACTGATCCATCGAGATGCTCCAGTAGGCACGGGTGTCGCGCCATGCGACGATGATGCCGGAAAGCTCCTTGACCATCTCCTCGCCGTCGAGGGACTGGAGAGTCCAGGCGGTGCCGCCGCCGGCGGGAATCTTGATCCGCTCGAAGTCCGTGGTGCTCATTCCGTTGCCGCCCAGGTTGGCGGCGACGGCGTCGCGGATCTCGGAGACGGGCATCTGGAAGACGACGAATGGGCTGGCCGCTTCCTGGGTATTCTTGACGATTTCGTTGGTAGGCATGATGAGAATTAGCTCCTGCGGGTTCTGAGTTTGAAAACTTCGCTGACGTCGAGGACGCCGGCCAGGCTGGGCGGCAGAGCCCGTCCTTCCCGGTCGAGCTCCCGGACATAAGCGCTGAGAGAGTTCGTGTTGAAGGTCTCCTCGACGTAATCGCCGAGGCGGGCGCGCTTGAGCGCCTTACAGACGGCGGGCTTGTCGCCGTCCTTGGGTTTGGCCCAGAGCTTGCGTTCGACGTAGACGGTACGTCCGTCGATCGAGACCCGCTCGAGGCCGCTCTGCTCAAACTGCGGCAGCAGGCGGCCTTCGAGTTCTGCGGCCTCGGCCCGGAGCGTATCGACCTGAGCTTCGAGTTCGCGTCGCTGCTCTTCGAGCGCGACGAATCGCTTCAGTTCATCGGTGTTCATTGTTTTCCTTTCATTTGCTGGAGGACTGCGTTGACCACGTCGGCGCGGCGGCTGAGCGCGGACATGACTTTCTCGTCGACAGTGTCTTCGGCGAGGAGATGGATATGCTCGACGGGCCTGGTCTGCCCGGGCCGGTGGATGCGGGCCAGGCTCTGCTCGTAGGAGCCAAGCGAGAAGCCGAGCGAGTAATAGATGGAGTAGCGGGCGCGGGTGAGGTCGACGCCCACGCCTCCGGAATCGATCTGTACGGCAAGGACAGGAGCCTCGCCGGCCTGCCAGGCTTTGAGTTCGTCGATGCGCCCGGAGAGTTCGCAGGACCGGCGGCCCGTTTCGTCAGCCACGCGGTTGACGGTTTCAAGATCCCGGTGAAACCGGCAGAAGACGACGACGGGCTCCTCGGGGGCGATGTCTTCGAGCACGTCCCGCAGGAGGTTCATCTTGGCGGAGTCGATCTGGTGATCCTCGCCGACGTCCGTGCGGACGTATCCGCCGGTGATCTGCTGCAGGCGGAGGAGCTTGACCAGCGCATTCGCCGCCGTGACCTCGCCGGACTGCACCTCGGCCATCAGGTCGCGCTCAAGCGAGCGGTAGACCTTCCGGGCCTCGGCGCCCAGCTGGCAGGTGTAGGTGACATGTACCTCGGGCGGAAGATCGAGCACGTCTTTGCCGCAGGCGAAGGTGATGCTGTAGTAGCGCCGGTTGAGCTCCTCCAGGTTCCGGTAGGCGACGACCTGGTGGTTTTGGAAGCCTCCCATGACGGCGTAATGCTGGCGGAACTTATTGAAGGACCAGCCGAAGATGGTGGCATCGAGAAACCGGAAGTAGCCGTAGACGTCGAGCGGGGAGTGCGGCATGGGCGTGCCGGAGAGGCCCAGCTTGTGTTTCGCCACGCGGCCCAGTGCGGCCATGAAGCGACTGGCTTTACCACCCGGGGCGCGGGACTTATGGATCTCATCCGCCACGACGAGATCCCACTTCTGTTTGAGGGCCCACTGGGCGAAGGGTGGCCGCCAAACGGAGTCGTAGTTGATGACGACAACCATCGGCACGCCACGCGCCTTGGCAAGCTTGATCTGCCGCTCGGCCTCCGCCTGCTTGGCGCGGACGCCGGCAAACGTATCGTCGAGCGGGATCACGTGGAACGGCGCGGCGGCGTGAGCTGCGAACTGCGGCTTCCAGACCTGGACCACCCGCAGTGGGCAGACGATCAGGATCAGTTGAAAGCCTTCCTCGGCGCACAGGTAGACGGTCATCGCGGATTTCCCGGTGCCCATGGCGGCGGCGATCATGGCGCCACGCTTGCCGCCGGCGTAGAGGCCACGGACGAAGCCGACAGCCTCACACTGGTGGCCCCAGGGAGTGGTTCGGAGGACTGGCGTTTGCGTCGCGATCATGCCGGTTGCAACTCCTGGGCCAGCGCGGCGGCCTCGACCACGGTCAGCGTGGACTTTTCTCCGATGACGGCAACGACGCGCTGGCGCAGCATGGCGATGTGGTGGCGGCGACGCTGATCGGCAGCGATCTGGACATCCAGCATCCGCAGATTCGCATCGAGATCGGCGACCGTGGCCTGCATGACCGGCACCCACTCGCAGTCCCCATTCAGCGGACTGGTGACATCGACCGGCACGGCGATCAGATTCGGCATGTCAAACCCGGGAAGGTCCAGGCCGAGCTGCAGCCGTGCCTCGCCTTCGGTGACCTCACCCGCGGTTTTCATGACCCGGCGCGCGAGGTCGAACAGTTTCTCCCGTGCCAGATCACGGCCCAACTCGCCGAACAGCTCCCCATGCTGGTCGATGACCGCTTCGACGATGTCGCGATTCAGGAAGCGCCGCCCATCCGCGCAGAATCCGGCTACGGTTTCGCGAATGGCTTCATTCAACTCCGACCGTTTACTTGCTCTCATGGTGTTTGATCTCCTGGTTGATTGCTTCAAGGAAGGCAGCCGCTTTGCGGCACGAACCCGCAAAGTCCATGTCGGGCGTGTCAAGGCTGGCGATCGCGGCCGCGATGTCGGCTGCCAGATACTTGCAGGTGGCCAGGGCCCGAACGCCGTCAAGGACCGTCATGGCGGCGTAGTTGCGCTCCACGACGGGCCGCTGCGACTCCGGCGTGGGCAGCTGGTAAGTCAGGTTGCGGTCTAGGATGGCCAAGCCGCTCTCGAGCGCCTGGCGCCGCGCTTCGGCCGGCGTGGGCAGATCCTGCCGGCGCAGTTTCCGGACCTCGGCCTTCTTCTCCTCTTGGGGCAGCTGTGCGATTTCGATCTGCCGTTCTGGCGATTGCTCGGAGATCACCGCCGCGGCGCTGATCGAAAGCTGGCCGGAGTCCATCTGCGCCAACACTTCGTCGACGGCCTTCTCGACGACCTTCTTGGCTCGCTCATAGGTCTTGTAGCTGTGGAAACCGACCTTGCTCGCGATCAGTTCACGGGTCGGCGTCCCCGCGACAACTTCAGGACAATTGTCCGGAAGTTGACGATCTGTCCTTTGTCCTTGACGGTTGCCGATCTCACCTTCCAGCGCCTTGGCGATCGCCACCCGTTCCGAGGGGGCAAAATCCTTCCGGATTTCATTTTCGGCGTACTCGCCGGCCAGGATGGTCGATACCCTCACGATCCGTGCGGCAATGGTCGTTCGCTTCAGGACGTCACGAACGGCAAGCAGGCGGCGTTCGCCGAACACCAGGAGGTTTTCTTCGGTAATTCCGACAGGCTGGAGAAGTCCCTCGCTGGCGATACTGGCGGCGAGTTCTGTCAGATCCCCGTGATCTCTCCGGTAACGCTCACCGACCAGGATTGAGTCACACGGCACGGCCAAGATCTGTTGGGAATGATCGATCACCGCGCACCTCCGGCCGCGCGGTAGTCCCCGCGGTCCAGTCCCGCCCGGGCGAAGCGTCGACGCAGCCGGAGAATCCGGTCGTGCAGCGTTGAGCTGGGGATTCCCAG
Source organism: Acidobacteriota bacterium (assembly GCA_947466555.1). Classification (GTDB taxonomy): domain Bacteria; phylum Acidobacteriota; class Terriglobia; order Bryobacterales; family Bryobacteraceae. The sequence continues at coordinate 5,873 of CANIFK010000120.1, forward strand.
CCGGCGGCTCGCCTCGGCAGGAGAGATGTCACACAAAAGCTGGACCAGTTCCCGGTCATCGGTGCGCAGGTTGGCCACAACGCGATCGATACTCATGCGCAGTTCCCGCCGGGCGGCCTTGCACTCAACCGGAAGCCAGCACAGCATCTCGACCGGGACCGTTTCTGGCCTGCGGCGGGCCTGCCGGACAAGCGACGCCAGTCTCGCCGCAACGACCCGTTCGATGAAGGTGCGCAGTGAGGCCCGGGCAGGATCGAACCGCGGCAGGGCGCGCAAGCAAGCGACGACACCCTCCTGCTCAAAATCCTCCCGGTCCGACGCCGGGATGATGCCCGATGACACCGCCGCCATAGCCTGCGTCTTGGCGGCGCGCAGCGCGATCGGGTACGCCTCGAGAAAAGTCGCCTCAACCACGACGGCCTCCTTCGACGCGGTAGTCGATCTCCATCGAGAACGGCAGGCCGCTTTTGACTTCCAGCGTCCGGATCTCCCCCAAGTCGACAGAGCGGACGTACTCGAACAGTTCCGCCACCTGCGGCTTCAGTTCGAACTGGGCCGGTACCGTCTTCGTTGCGCCTGGGTCGGTGGATCCGAATTTGACGTCGCAGACGGCCGTCGGCCACGGATCGAGGACAATTTCCCCCCGCTCGATCCGGACGAATTCAAAGCGGCCGAAGCCAAGCTGCGTCATAGCGGCGAGGAACGACCTCTCCAAGGGGCGAAGGTCGCTGGCGAACGCCGGGCGGGTCACTGGGCCACCTCCCCGTTGTCTTCCTCGACTGGCTGCCATTCCGAACAGCCCTGGTCATCGAGGCGTGAGCAGGTCGGCTCACGGAGCAGAAAATGCAATGTCGGTTTCTTCATTTCGGCGGTTCCTTCGGTGTTGAGCTCGCTCAGCACAAAGCGATCTTCGCCCGCCGAATACTAGGAAAAGCTAGTAGGAAAACTAGGGAAAAAACTAGGGAAAACGGACACGGCAGAAATCCGCCGCATGCTTCGTCGACCGAACCAGTGGCCTCGTGGATTCAGAGACTTAGAGAAATACCGCGGCCCCAGATTTCCACAGGCAATCGAGGGCAAGAACTCAATTTGGTTCCTTTCCAACAACATAGGCTGTGAATTGCTTTCGCCATCTGTTCGCCGTGCTACGATGTTGCCTTCGCGAACAGGTCATGGCTTCCCCCACCGTGCCTGGCGACTTAATTCCATCGCACCCTGGAGGAAAGACCGATGATCCGCTTCAACCCGAAGAGCTTTGCGCAGCCGGATCTTTTGAAATCGATTCAGCCCGACAATCTGGTTCGTCTGTTGGAGCCGAGCCGCCTTTTCTTGGAGGAGCGGGGCCTCGTGCTGCCCGCCGGACCTGATCCCGTCATCGACTACCTGCAACTGTCCGGAATCCTGGCGCAGCCGGACGAGTTTATGCCGCCTCAACTGATTGAGGGGCTTCACGTTATCAGCCAACTGGGAACAGACGCCAACTTCGATCAGCTATCAGAGATCGCCCAGCGAAACTTTATCGAAATCGGCGCCGAAGCGACCGCGATCGACCTGGCGGCAAGCCTCTGGCTCGAGGCGCCGGAAATGCTGGTGATCAAAGAGCGGGAGATCGGAGCGCACCGGCGCCGGAAGTTCGAAAGTTTTTGCGCCCGCGATCCCGCCGACCTGCGCCGGCCCGAGCATTTACCGCGCGAGTTCGCGGCACTTGAGGAAGATCTCGAGGGATGGTTCCTGGCCAAAAAGCGAGGCATCGGGTGTCGTGTTTTGCGTTCGGACTCTCCGGGGGAAGTCCGCTTCCTGGTTCAGCATGGCCAACTGTGTAAGCGCGAACCCAGCCGGAAGGGGCGCGAGTCCACCTGCACCTTTTTTCGCCCGGAAAAAACGGACATCGTGATTTACGATTGTGTTTACAACGAGCTGAAGATCAGCGCGTCGACGATCGGCGAGGTGCGGCTATACCTGGAAAAGTTCGGCCAGCACGTTTTCGGCGACCGCGACCGGTTTGTGTACGCGCGGAAATACACGCTGAATCCGCTGAAGCGATTGGGACGGGCGGCCCTGCGGTGCCGCGACGTGGGCGGGATGGAGTGGGTGAAGTTGACCGAACTGAACCAAACTTGGGAGGATAGCGCCGACTCTTTCGATCGATTGAAAAGCCCGGATGTCTTTCAGTGCCTGGAGCGCCGCGGCAAACAGATTGATCCGGACGCCGACCTCATCCACGCCCGCTTTGCCATCAAACTTAGCTGGGCAACGAGCCCACGGCCGGCCCTGGTGCGGCCGCCCAATATCGCTGAGTACGGGCGAGGCGAGGAGGCTGCGGTGATCGAGCAATGGTTCCGTTTGCGGGAATTTATTCATGAGGATTGGGATGGAGAGGATGAAGACGCTCACCCGTTTATGGCAGGCCATCGAGACCATCCCGGGGAGGGTCGCCATTCCAGTGGTTTGGAAGGCCTGCTGTGGACCCGACCATGAATTGATTGCCGCTCTGCTGCGGGTGACCGACGAGGAGGGGGCCGTCTATCCTTGCCCGGGCCCGCAGATGGGTTACTGTCCGCGGCGCATCGTCGATCATCAGAACGGCGAGTACGTGGCGCTGTGCCGGGATCCGCACGAGCGCTGCGAACGAGTGACCCTGACGCGCCGGGACGTGCTGCTGCAGGAGTTGGACGTCGCCGCGTTTACGAAGATGATTGCTGCGCCACTTGGCGTGCGCTGGCAGGTTCCGGTCGACCGCGGATTGGGTCTGTGGGCCATTGGCGTCTCCGATGCCCCACACACCCGTGGTCAACGGGTGTTCCTTGCCCTTGTTCGAGATGAGCAGCGCTTCGTCGGCCTACTCCAGCGCCTTCTCCTGAACCAGCCCGGACCGTTCGTCGTGATCGCGCCCACGAAGCGCCATCGCACGGTAGAGGTACTCGAGCTCCTGCAAACAAGCGGTTCGACGTTTCTGGCACTCGAAGAGCGGCTCGCGCTCGGGGAGAATGGAAAGATCGTCGCAGCCCAGGTCAATGGAGAGGGGGCCACGATCGGCGTCACGCCCGTGGCGCAACGGCCGAGCGCGATCCGAGCTTTCATGAAGCGGCACAAGTGAAAGGTGAGGGACATTCACGAGGCCGCCGGAGTGCACCAGACCGACTACTACCGCTGGCTCAAAGGCACGATCCCAGACCACTACTCAACGAGTCTGGCGATGGAAAAGATTCTAGCCGAAGGGTTTCCGGCGTCGTTGCGCCGGAAGAGGGATGTGGCGGATTGAACCTGGCGAGACGCTACCGGAAAGTAAACGATACGAATCAAGACCAAATCCTGCAAGGTGGAATTCGAACAACGCGAGCCCATCATCACCAAAAAGCTCACCGCTGATCTGGCCCTCAAGGCGTCAGCGTCGCACCAGACAAGGCCTGCCGAATGGACTACCTGGAGACGCTTGAATTGCAAGATCCGGGAACCAGCAATCCCTCGCCGTTCAAACCTCAATGGATCGTCTGAAAGTCGCCCTCGCCGCGCTGTTCCGCGTAACGGGCGAGTTATCTGGCATCAACGTAGCGTACCGATGCGAAGCCGCCCAATAAAGCGAACGTGGCATGCGGGACCGCACCATTGACAGGGGTAAGGAATATTTCTTACCCTGGGCATTGTCATGCCGTCTATCCACGAAACCGCCACCGTGACTTCCAAAGGGCAGATCACCCTCCCGAAGTCGATTCGCCAGGCGCTCGGTATTGACGTCGGCGGAAAGGTGGCATTTGAACTGCGCGGCGATACGGTGGTGGTTACGCGCGCGGAGGATGCAGCGCACGAAGACCCTGCGATCCTAGGCTTTCTGCGCCTGCTCGAACGGGATATTCGGGCGGGGCGGGGTATCGAAGACGTACCGGAGCCGCTCCTGCGTAAAATGCTCTCAACTCTCGAGCAGCCTGTCGATCCGAATGCCGAAATCGAAGGCGATGTCGAACTGTGATTGAGCGAAACGGCTGGACGCTGCTCTTTCATAAGTGCATCGTTGGGCAGTTGCAAAAGCTGGCCGCCGCCGCTCATCGCGCCCAACTGCAAGATCCGCAAGGCTTTGAAGGCAACGCAAACGTCAAGCTGTTCAAGGCTCTCAGTCACCTGATGCTCGAGGTGGTCCCAGGCGACCCGAACCGGGACGACTTCCGCCAGGGCAACACCATGGGCCCGGAGTTCCGGCACTGGCGCCGGGCGAAGATCGGCCGGCGCTTCCGCCTGTTCTTTCGCTTCGATTCCAAATCGAAGATCATCATCTTCGCCTGGGTCAACGACGAAAAGACACTCCGTTCAGCAGGCAGTGCGACGGATCCCTACGTGGTCTTTCAGAAAATGCTGGAGCGGGGCAATCCTCCGGATGACTGGCACGACCTGCTGGCCTCGGCCGATACCGACTGGCAGTAGACACCCGACAGATCATGCAAGGCGCAATCCCAGGCCTTTCGCGACAATTTTCTGTTGCCCCCAGTCCGCGATCGTCGTAAGCCGCCGCAGCTTCGTTTCGCCCGTGGTCATGAAATCCGGAATCCCCGCCTGCATCAGTATCGCCTCCTGGATCTCCGGAGCCAGGAGCATCAGGTTCATGATCTGCGTCAACCGGGCCCGCGTAACGAACCCCAGTCGGGCGATCTCGGCATAATCCCGCACCTCGCCGCGGGCGATCATATCCTCGAACTTGATGGCCAGCGCCATCAG
>CANIFK010000121.1 GCA_947466555.1 Acidobacteriota bacterium
CAACGTGTCATAAGCCGCCTGCGTCTCCCGTTGAAACAGCAACTGCTCCGCCAACCGGATCCTCGCCTCCACATACTGCGGATGCTTCTCCACCGTCGACCGTAACGCCGCCAGCGCGGCCTTCGAATCCTTGGTCAGCCCCGGAGCCCAGAACCCCAGATACGGATTCACCGACCCCAACTCCCGCGCCTTCTGAAAAGCCGCCTCCGCCCCCTCCTCCTTCATCACCCACGCCGTAAACGCCCGCGACTCCCACGCCTCCGGCCGCTTCGGTTCCATGTTCGTCAACGCCTCCATCCGCGCCGCCGCCTGCCCGTACTTCCGCACGCCCATCAGCAGATCGGCCGTCGCCAAGTCCCACTCATACGCGGCCGCCGGCCGCCCGGGAAGCTTCTCGTCCACCTTGTCGAACTGCATCTCGTAATTCACCACGTTCACTTGATTGCGCTGTATGTAGGCCTTCAAATCGGCCTCCAACTCCGCCACCGTCTTCCCATAGGCCTGCTTCACCGCGGCGTCCGCCGCGATGCCATCGGAGAGCAGTTGGCTAAACGTAGCCCACCCCGGCCGGTAGCGGTTATCAAGCGTCAGCATGTGCACCAGCGCCCAGCTGATCCCATAAAACGGCCCCACGTGCTGCCGCCGGTTGTAGAACTTCGAATCCTGGTCACTCCCCAGCAGATCCTGCAATGGCAGCCAATCGTTGCGGATAAGGAACACATGCTCGGGAATCGGCGTGCCCACCCGGACGACTTTCTTCACGGTCTCGATATTCGAGTACAACTCCGCCACGCCCTCATTCATCCACAGAGGCATGTCTAAATCGGTATAGCGCACGAGTAAGTGCAGATACTCATGCACCGCCACCCGTTTGTCCCGCTCCCCGGTCCCGGCGCCAATGGCGATGTAGTCCCGCTGTGGCAGAGACATGTAGTGCGCCGCGGTCACCGCGCTCGGCGCGTAGTCCCGGTAATCCTTGTCGTTCTGGAAGACGACAATGCGCGGTTTCAACACCGGATCGCGCATGGCCATCGCTTTGACGAAAAAACTGCGAACCCGTTCAAACTGGGCCAGGATCTCCTGCGCGCGGCCGCGCGGGCCATCCGTGATCAGCTCAAAATGTTCGGACTCGTAGACGGTGTACTTATCGGCCGCGATCAGCGCGGCGGTGAATGAGAGGAAAAGGAGTATAGGCTTCATCGAATAGCTACCGAGAGACTGCGCTGGCTTTGCGCGGTCCCAACGGTAACTTGCACAGGCACCGGACCGCTGTTGCTATTGTCCGGTATTTTTGCGTTCACTTGCATGAGCCCCGCCACCTGGCCCGGCGCGGCGCCGGCGTATAACACCTCAGCCTGAATGCCGCCCATATCCAGCCGCACCGGCAGCGCCGGTTTGGGATAGACGCCATTCGCGATTTGGCCATCGGTCCCCGGCGGATCAGTCTGCCCTTCCCCGGTCAGGAACAGGACAATCACGCTCCCCTTCGCGGCCGGATTCTGGGCATTGTTGAAGCCGCCGTCCTGATTCAATATCGCCCCCTGCCCGGTGCCGGAACTGTTCGCGGAGAACAGCCCAGGGCTCGCCGCCACAACGGGCACGGTGAACGCCGGCGACCGGACACCCTTGTAGCTCACCACCACCTGGGCATTCCCACCCACGGCCGTCTCATAAGGAACGATGAAGCTGGTCTGGCCCTTGGAAACATACACCAGCGGCGCCGGCCGGTTGTTCACCAAAACCTGCGTTTCGCCCAGCGTCGTGGCCACAAGGCCATTGGCGTCAAGCGCCGCCGTCAGTAAGTTATCCGGCCCGATGTTACTCCCGGCGACGACAGCAATCATCCCCGGCGCGGCGGAATTCGAATAACTGGCGGCATTTACAAACCCGCCAATCGCCGGCTGCGCCTGGTCGGCAAAACGGGCCACAAAAACATCGCCGAGCGGGCGAACCGAATCCTGCCCGCCGAAAAAGGTGCGCTGATAGGCGCCCGCCGTGGTGGTCAGATCGGAACTGCCGGTGGTTCCGGTTACAGTGATAGCGCCATCGGCTGCTACATGGACGCCGTTGATCCATTCATTGTTCGTGCCACCGAGGTAGGTACCGTAGACGAGGCGGGCGCCAGCAGGGTCGAGTTGGGCCAGAAAGGCATTGCCCATTTTGACGCGCGAAGGGTTCGCCGCGATGGTGCGATTGCGAGTTTGCGTTGCGTCGGGAGTAATCGGAAAATCCGCGCTCAGCGTGTTACCGGTGATGTAGACGCTGCCGGTGCGATCCACAGCGACGGCAAGCGCGCGGTCATCGAGGCTGCCACCGAGCAGTGTGGAATACCCGAAGGACCGCCCATCGGGATTGACCTTGACAACAAACGCATCGCCGGCTTTTAGAATCGGTTCGCCACCGATGCCCTTGAAAGTTCGCGAATAGGCGTTTGGCGTCGTGAAGAAGTCCGTGGAGAGGGTGTTGCCGGTCACATAGGCGGCACCTTGGGGATCCACAGCGATGGCGAAAGCCATTTCGTCGCGATTACCGCCAATGAACGTCGAGTAAACCAGTTGGGTGCCGGTCGGGTTCAGCTTGAAGACGAAGGCGTCACCCCAGCGGGCAAAGTACTCATTGCCGCCGTGGCCTCCGTACGTCGTATCGGCGGCCCCTTGCGTGAGAGGAAAGTTGGAAGCAGATGTGGTGGTTCCGGTGACGTAGGCATTGCCTTGCGGGTCGATGGCAAGAGCGGTGGCGAAATCGTTGCCGCCTCCGCCCACGAAGGTGGAATAGACCAGTTGACTGCCGGCGGGATTGAGCTTAGAAACAAAGACGTCATATCTTTGCGGCTCGTTGCCAAGGCGGTAGGTTGGCTGGACGACGCCTTCCGTGGTGGGGAAATCGTTCGAGTCGGTGCCGCCAGTGAGGTAGGCCGCGCCTGTCCCATCGACAGCGATGGAGGTGCAGCCGTCGTATTGGCTGCCGTAGAGGTAGGTGGAATATACGAGAGCGGAGCCGGAGGCGTTGAGCTTGGTGACGAAGCAGTTTGCCTTATCCGGGTTGGATGGCGCGGCGGGAGGGATGGTTGGCCGCAACGAGCCCGGGGTAGTAGGGTAGTCCGTTGAGCTGGTGACGCCAGTAATATAAGCGTTCCCTTGGTCGTCAACGGCGATGGCGGATCCCAGTTCGGCGTCGGTGCCACCGATGAAAGTGGAATAGATCAAGGAAGTTCCGGCGGCGTTCATTTTGGTGATGAAGACGTTGGAAGGAACGAAGCCGCCGCGGTTGGGAGTGACGGCACCGGGGGTCGCCGGCCAGGTGCCGTCGTTGGTGGCGCCGGTGAGGTAGATATTGCCTGCCGCGTCGACAGCGCTGCGGCCGGCGATGCTCGCTTCCGCCTGGCCGAGGTATGTCAGGTAGCTGATTACCGGGTCGATGACGAGGGGCTTTTTCGTGTCATAGGCGCCGAGACGGAAACCGGCGCGGTTGGCCGCCAGCATTTCATAGCGGCCTTCGACGGCGACTTTGCGCCCCCGGATTTCCTGGTAGACACGGGGGCGCTGCCAGCGAACCCTGGCCTTGCCGGCCCGGAGTGCGAGTCCGCCATCCTCCTCAAGAGTGACCGACTCGGCACCGTCGAAACGAAGCCGGATACGGCTCGGATCGGCGCCGGGACGGACGATAAAGTCGTGCTCAAAGTCGCCCTGATTGGGATAGAACGCAATGTCAATTCCGGCGTAGACCTCACGGAATTTGACTTGGCCGAAGACGGGGACGTTGGTGGTGTGGCGGTCGCCGATGAAGTAGTTCAGCCGGTGCGGGAGCGGGTCCATTCCCTCTCCTGGACTGAGACGGGCGTTTTCGAGGCGCATGCGGAAGACGGCCTGGTTGACGCCGCTTGCGTCACGAAGATCGACAGCGGTTTCGACGCCATTGAGGAATAGGTAGTGGCCGCGACCACGGGCGAGGAAGGGGTAGTGCGGATCGGACTGGCCGAGGTTGGATTCAATTCGCGAAGCGCTCACCGTGGGAGGAGCGGGCTCCGGCGCGTCACCGAGAACTTTTTGGCAGACTTCGTAGGGCTGAGGCGACCGAGTGCATTTCTCAGTGATCTCCCAAATGAAGTCGGCAATGACTTCGTCTTGACCTGCAAGCACTGGCCGGACTTGTACCAACAGGAACGGCACACCCAGAAAGAGGGTTAACAGGAAGGTGGAGAGGTGGTGTCGCATAGGAGTCCTACGTTGTCTGTGGGCGCGATTGGCGAAGTATCACGGATCCGGCCGCAATTAATATTGCGGCGCCGGCGTAGTCAAGGGTGGAGGGCTCCAGGCGGAGGGGGGCGATGGCGGCGCGGAGGAGGCCATAGCTGATCAGCAGTTTGGGGGCTGGATTGGCGGGCCAGCGGGCGAAGACGCCGGTGAGGGCGAGGGCCCAGAGGATCTCGTAGAGCGCCAGATCGTGGCGGGGGCCGGTGGGGGTGTTGACCGCCAGCGGGCCATCGGAGAACTTGCCGATGCTATCGTGGGCCAGGAAACAGCCCATTCTGAGCACGGCCCAGGCGGGCGGGAAGGCCCAGGCGGCGGCGTCCAGGTGTTGGCGGAGCGGCAGGCGCTTCCAACGGGCATACCCCATGGCGGCCAACAATCCGCCTCCCAGTCCGCCGAGCGACATGCCGCCGGCGTACGGGAAGAAGACGAGTGCCGGGTGGCTGCTGAACAGTTGGCCCTTGGCCGCCAGAGCGAGCCAGTGCGCGCCATAGGCGGCGCCGATGACGAGGACCAGACTGAGCGTCCCCGCCTGGACGTGATCGAGCCCGAGTTGCCGAGCGCGGATCCGTTGCAACGCGTGCCCGAGCAGCACGGCGGCGGCCAGGCAGGCGTAGTGCGTCAACGCCGGAGCATGAAAATAGGGGAGCATTGCTGCTCCCCTATTCTAGTTACGCGGCGATGGAGGCGGCGAGTTGGGGGGCTAGCGACGGAATCATGTCGGCTAGCACCTCCTCGACCCGGTCGACGAAGATGAACTGCAACTCCGCCCGGACGCTTTCCGGGACGTCGCGCAGGTCGCGCTCGTTGGCCTTGGGCAGGATCACTCGCTTCATGCCGGCCCGTCGGGCGGCCAGCACCTTCTCCTTCACGCCGCCGATCGGCAACACCAGACCGGTCAAGGTGATTTCACCGGTCATGGCCGTATCGCTGCGAACGGGCTGCTTCAGGTAGGCCGAGGTCATGGCCGTCGCCGAGGCGATGCCCGCGCTGGGGCCGTCCTTCGGAATCGCGCCGGCCGGGACGTGGACGTGGATGCCGTACTCCTTGAAGAGTTTCGGATCCAGCCCCAGTTCCTCGGCGTGCGACCAGATGTAGCTCTGCGCCGTCTTCATGGACTCCTGCATCACTTCGCCCAACTGGCCGGTGATGGTCAGGCCTTTGCCTTGCGGCAGGGTCGTCGCTTCCAGGTACAGAACATCGCCGCCGGACTCGGTCCAGGCCAAGCCCGTGACTACACCGGCCGGCAGGTTCTTGCGGAACCGCTCCGGCTGAACCACTTCGGGGCCGAGCAGTTCGATCACCTGGGCCTGATCGACGATCACGTTCTCCTGATTGCCCTCCACCAGCTTCAGCGCCACCTTGCGGGTGACCTTGGCGATGGAGCGCTCCAGGCGCCGGAGGCCGGCTTCGCGGGTGTAACCGCTGATGATGAAGCGTAGCCCCTCATCGGTGAACTCCACCTGTTCGGCCTTGAGACCGGTTTCGGTGAGCTGCCGCGGGATGATGTAGCGCCGGGCGATCTGCACCTTCTCCTCTTCGCTGTAGCCGGAGAGGCGGATGATCTCCATACGGTCGAGCAACGGGCGCGGGATGGTGTCCAGCGTGTTGGCGGTGCAGAGGAACATCACCTTCGACAGGTCGAAGTCCACGTCCAGGTAGTTATCGCGGAACGTCTTGTTCTGTTCCGGATCGAGCACTTCTAGGAGCGCGTGGGCCGGGTCACCGCGGAAGTCACGGCCGACCTTATCGACTTCGTCGAGCAGGATGACCGGGTTCCGCGTGCCGGCGCGGCGCATGGCTTGCAGGAGCCGGCCGGCCATGGCGCCGATGTAGGTCCGGCGGTGGCCGCGGAGTTCGGCTTCGTCATGCATGCCACCGAGCGACATGCGTTCGAACTTCCGTCCCAGCGAGCGGGCGATGGACTGGCCGAGGCTGGTCTTACCGACGCCGGGAGGCCCGACGAGGACCAGGATCGGCGCTTTGGCCAGCGGGTTCAGCTTCATGACGCTCAGGTGTTCGAGGATGCGGTCCTTCACCTCTTTGAGCTCGTAGTGATCTTCGTCGAGGATCTGGCGCGCGTTGGCGATGTCGAGGTTGTCCTCGGTGGTCGTGTTCCAGGGCAGTTCGAGGACGAACTCGAGCCAGCCGCGGGTGACCTGATAGTCGGGCGAGGCGGAGTTGGTGCGGCCGAGTTTGCCCAGCTCGCGGTCCACTTCCTTCTTCACCGCTTCCGGGAGATTCGCGTTGTCGGCCTTTTCGCGGAGGGCGGCCAGATCGCCGGCATCGTCCTTGTCGCCCAACTCCTGCTGGATGGCCTTCATCTGCTGGCGCAGCATGTAGTCCCGCTGCTCCTTGGACATCTCGTTGCGGGCTTCGCTGGCGATTTTGCTCTTCAGTTCGAGCACTTCCACCTCGTGGGCGAGGTATTTGTGCAGCTCCTTGAGAGCGTCCAGACGGGTCTCGGCTTCGAGGAGCACTTGCTCCTTTTCGACCGGCAGCGACATCATGGAGGCGAGCAGGAAGACCATATGGAGCGAGTCTTCCTGGCCTTTGAGGACACGGGCGAGGTCGTTGGACGAGTCGCCGTGGGCGAGGTTGATGGCGCGGGTGGCCAGGTCGAGGATGTCACGTTCCATGGCCTCCACTTCCGTACCGGTATCTTCGGGGAGCGGGAGGGGATGGATGCGGGCGCGGAGGTAGACGGCGGCGCCGTCTTCGTCGGAGACTTCATCGAGCTTGACCAACTGGGCGCGTTCCTCGCCCATCACCATGAGTTCCATGATGCCGCCGGCGTGGCGCTGGATCCGCCGCACGACGGCGATGGTTCCGACGGGATAGAGATCGGCCTCCGCCGGAGATTCGGTGGACGAGTCCCGCTGGGAGACGATAAAGATCTCTTTTTCTTCAGTGGCCAGGGCAGCTTCGACAGCCGCCTGGGTGGATTTGCGGCCGACACTAAGCGGCAGCATGAGGCCGGGAAAGAGAACCGTATTTTTCAACGGCAGGACCGGCAGATTGCGGAACTCTTCAGATTGAGCCATGTTTTTCCTCTCTTGCTTCCTTCTTTTTTTGTTTAGGCGACCGCTGAAATCGGCGGCGAGAAATCCAGTTCGCCGCGGAGCGGATTCAATTCGACTTTGACAATTTGGCCATCGCGAATGGCTCCGCTGATGAGCTTCCGGGCGAGCGGGGTTTCCACTTCCCGTTGGATGATTCGCTTGAGCGGGCGGGCTCCGAAACTTGGGTCGTAGCCGTTGCGGACAAGCCATCCGAGAGCGACGTCGGAGAACTCGAGGATGATCTTGCGTTCGGCGAGCCGTTTGCGAAGACCTTCGAGCTGGATGACGACGATGTCTTTCAAGTGCGCTTCGCTCAATGCATGGAAGACGATAATTTCGTCGACGCGGTTCAAAAATTCCGGACGGAAACCCTGGCGGAGTTCTTCCATCACGGCGCGTTTCATGCGTTCGTAGTTATCGCCTTTCCAATCGCCTTTGTATTCGAGAATTCTCGGGCTGCCGATGTTACTGGTCATGATCACGATCGAATTCTTGAAATCCACTGTGCGACCCTGGCCGTCGGTGAGGCGGCCGTCGTCGAGCACCTGGAGCAGGATGTTGAACACGTCCGGGTGGGCCTTTTCGATTTCGTCGAAGAGGATGACGCAGTACGGGCGGCGGCGAACGGCTTCGGTGAGCTGGCCGCCCTCTTCAAATCCGACATACCCTGGAGGCGCGCCGACGAGGCGGGAAACCGTGTGTTTTTCCTGGTATTCCGACATGTCGATGCGGATCATGGCGTGTTCGTCATCGAAGAGCGATTCGGCCAGAGCGCGGGCGAGTTCGGTTTTGCCGACGCCGGTGGGCCCGAGGAAGATGAACGAGCCGATGGGCCGATTGGGATCCTTGAGACCGCTGCGGGCGCGGAGAACGGCATCGGCAACGGCGTCGACGGCTTCCTCCTGACCGATGACGCGGCCGTGGAGTTCCTTCTCCAGATTGAGTAACTTCTGCATATCTCCGGCGAGTAACTTCGTGACCGGAACGCCAGTCCAGCGACTTACCACGGCGGCGATATCTTCTTCGCCCACCTCCTCTTTGATGAGGCGGCTGGAGCCTTCGCCGGCGAGGCGGTCGCTTTCGCGGGCGAGCTCCTTTTCTAGATTGACGAGAGTGCCGTATTTCAGTTCGGCGGCCTTGTTGAGATCGTAGGCGCGTTCGGCCTTTTCGATGTCGGACTTGGTGATCTCGATCTTCTCTTTCAAGGCGCGGAGAACGTCGACGGATTTCTTCTCGTTCTGCCACTGGGCACGGAGGCCGTCGGCCTGGCCCTTGCAGTCGGCAAGCTCCTTTTCGAGACGCGCGAGACGGTCCTTGGAGGCGACGTCGGACTCCTTTTTCAGGGCTTCGCGCTCGATTTCGAGCTGCATGACGCGGCGCTGGACTTCGTCGAGTTCGCTGGGAACCGAGTCGATTTCGGTGCGCAGCTTCGCGGCCGATTCGTCGACGAGATCGATGGCCTTATCGGGCAGGAACCGATCGGTTATGTAGCGGTTGCTCAGGACCGCGGCGCTGACGAGGGCGGCGTCCTTAATGCGCACGCCGTGATGGACTTCGTAGCGTTCGCGGAGGCCGCGGAGGATCGAAATCGTGTCTTCGACGCTGGGTTGATCGACGAGCACGGGCTGGAAGCGGCGTTCGAGGGCCGGGTCCTTCTCGATGTACTTACGGTACTCGTCGAGAGTCGTGGCACCGATGCAGTGCAGTTCGCCGCGGGCGAGGAGCGGCTTCAGCAAGTTACCGGCGTCCATGGAGCCTTCGGCTTTGCCGGCGCCGACGACGGTGTGGAGCTCATCGATGAAGAGGATGATCTTGCCTTCGGAGCTGGTCACCTCTTTGAGGACGGCTTTGAGGCGCTCTTCGAATTCGCCGCGGAACTTGGCGCCAGCGATGAGTGCGCCCATGTCGAGGGCGATCAGTTTCTTTTCCTTGATGCCTTCGGGAACGTCGCCGCGGACGATGCGGTTGGCGAGGCCTTCGGCGATGGCGGTTTTGCCGACGCCGGGTTCGCCGATGAGCACCGGGTTGTTCTTGGTGCGACGGGAGAGAACCTGGATGACGCGGCGGATCTCTTCATCGCGGCCGATGACGGGGTCGAGCTTGTTCTGGGCGGCGAGCTGGGTGAGGTCGCGGCCGTATTTTTCGAGGGCCTCGTAGGTGGCCTCGGGGTTCTGTGTCGTGACGCGCTGGGAACCGCGGATTTCCTTTAGGGCGGTTTCGATGCGGGCGCGGGTGAGCCCGAACTCCTTGAGGAGTTTGCCGGTGGGGCCGGTGTCGCCGGTGAAGGCGAGGAGGAGGTGCTCGACGGAGACGTAGTCATCCTTGAGCTTTTTGGCTTCAGCCTCGGCGTCGGCGACGATTTTGGTGAGTCGCGTGGTGACGTAGAGGGACTCGGCGCTCGGGGTGTTGGACACCTTTGGCAGCTTGTCGAGCTCCTGAACGACGCGCATAGAGAAGGTGTCGAGTGGGACACCGGCGCGTTTTAGGAGGGAGGGGACGATGCCCTGTTCCTGTCGGAGGAGCGCGGCGAAGAGGTGTTCAGCGTCGAGCTGGTTGTTGGAATTTTGGACCGCGATGGACTGAGCGGCGCGAAGGGCGTCCTGAGATTTCTCGGTCAGTTTGTTGAGATCCATAATATGAGTGCCTTTCTATCAATTAAATGCAGTGTACCACCATAAAGTTTCAGAAACAATCGTCTTGGACCCGGAAAGGCGACCAAAAAGCGAAGGGCTCTTCAGCGGCGCGTGGTGGATGCGGCGCGGCGAAGAGCCCCGGGTTGGTGGGCGGAACTGCTCCGCCCGTGTGCGATTTTGTGCTGGCTAGGCCAGGTGATTCTTGTTTGTTTTCAACAACATTTGGGACCATCCGCTTGTAGCGAGTTCCTCATTTCCGTCGCCCCCCCCGTTCGCATTAATCGCGACGGAGTTGAGCGGTCGGGGCGAGGCCCTTTGTTTTGTTGCCTATCTGGGACCGTCCGCTAGTGGCGGGTTTCCACTGGTGCCGGCTCCCGTTCGCGCTGCTCGTTATCGGGTTGGTCGGTTATGGGTCGAGGCCCTTTGTTTTGCTGCACATCTGGGACGGTCCGCTTGGTGGCGGGTTGCCCCTGCTGCCGCAACGCTCGTGTTGGCGGCGCTCCGACGTCCCGGGCGGGCATCCTACCCGGCCAATCGTTTCTTCTGCCAACC
>CANIFK010000122.1 GCA_947466555.1 Acidobacteriota bacterium
CAGGATACATGGATTGCGCGACAATAGTTACCACTGGAAATGAAAACTCGACAACTCGGTAATAGCGACATTCATATCACTCCCCTAGGCGTCGGCGCCTGGGCCATGGGCGGCGGCGGTTGGGCCTTCGGTTGGGGCCCCCAGGATGACGCGGCCTCCGTCGCCGCCGTCCACGCCGCCCTCGACGAAGGCTGGAATTGGATCGACACCGCCGCCGTCTACGGCCTCGGCCACGCCGAAGTCGTCGTCGGCCAGGCCGTCAAGGAACGCGCCACCAAGCCCTACGTCTTCACCAAATGCGCCCGCGTCTGGGACGAAAACCGCCAGATCGGCAAACGCCTCAAAGCCGCCTCGGTGAAAAAGGAGTGCGAAGAGTCCCTCCGCCGCCTCCAGATGGACACGATCGACCTCTACCAGATCCACTGGCCCGAACCCGACGAGGACATCGAAGAAGGCTGGCAGGCCCTCGCCGAACTCAAGGCCGAAGGCAAGGTCCGCTGGATCGGCGTCTCCAACTTCTCGAAATCCCAACTGGAGCGCGTCGCACCCTTCGCTCCTATCACCTCCCTCCAGCCGCCCTACTCCCTCGTCAGCCCGGAAATCGAGGCCGAAGTGCTCCCCTACTGCGGCGCCAACAACATCGGCACGCTCGTCTACTCCCCCATGAAGTCCGGCCTGCTCAGCGGCTCCATGACCCGCGAACGCATCGCCGCCATGCCCGCCGACGACTTCCGCCAGCGCACCCCAAACTTCCAGGAACCGCTGCTCACCAAGAACCTCGCCCTGGTCGAACTCCTCCGCGCCATCGGCGCCCGCCACGGCCGCACGCCCGGCGAAGTCGCCATCGCCTGGGCCCTCCGCCGCCCGGAAGTCACCGCCGCCATCGTCGGTCTCCGCTCCCCGGCCCAACTGGAAGGCGTCAAAGGCGCGGCCACCTTCCGCCTCAGCCCCGAAGAACTGGCCGAAATCGCGGCCTTCCAAGCGGCCTAATCATGCACTGCCTCTTCGCCAGCGGCCCCGAACTGATTACGATTCCCACGCCCACCGGCGCCATTCGCAACCGCTACCGGGTCAACGCCGTCGAGGTCATCCAGGGGCCCACTCCCCCGCTCCCCCAGCCTGGCTGGGAGCTCCACCGCATCGAGGCCGCCACCCCCACGGCGGCCTCGGCGCCCGTTCAATTCCAGGGTGAAACCGGCACCGCCCAGTACACCGATCCCAAGGCCCCCTACGCCGCCGCCAACGGCCTCCCAACCATCCCGGCAACCACCGACCCCGTTCTCGCCGTCATCATCCCCCTCCGCAAAACCGCCAGTTGGTACGCCCTAACCCAGGAACAGCGCAAGGCCCAAATCCCCGCCCACGTCGACCTCGGCGTCCCCTATATCCCCACCATCCACCGCCGCCTATTCCACTCCCGCACGTTCACCAAGGACTACGACTTCCTCACCTACTTCGAGTTCCGCGCCTCGGACGAACCCCAGTTCCGCCAACTCTGCCGCGCCCTCCGCGATCCCAAGCGCAACCCCGAATGGACCTACATCGACCGCGATTGCGAAATTTGGCTAACCAAACTCGCCTAACCCCGCCCTACGGCAGCTTCTTCTTACTCAACATCTCCCAGTGGATCCGCGCCACATCCCCCATGTAGTCCTGGGGCGCCAACTCCGCCGCCCGCCGCGCATACACCTTCGAAGCCTCCCGCTTCCCCCGCGTCTCCTCAAATAGCGCCAGATACAGGTTCCCGTAGAAATTCCCGCCCCGCGAATTCCCCGCCGCCGCGATCACCCGTTCCACACTCCCCTCGCCCTTCCACAACGCGTGTAACTCCCGCATCGGAACCCGTGTATCTTCCTTGATCGGAATCAGCTTCTTCTGAGCGTCTTTGAACCCGTCAATCCGCGCCGCGCACAGCATATGCCACGCCGCGTTCTCGAAGTCCTCCGGGTTCACCGTCCGGTGCAGCTCGAACTGCGCCTTGCAATCGGCAAACCGCCCGGCATAATACAGCGAGATCCCCCGCTGCCAGTGCTGCGGAGCCTGGTCCGGCAACACCGCGATCACCTTGTCGAACGCCGCCACCGACGCCGCGAAGTTGCCCTTCCGGAACGCCTCTTCCCCTTGCCGCTGGAAGTCCACCGGCGCCTGCGCAAACAGCAAGCCCACTAAGATAGCCTGTATCATCGTAACTCCAAGTTACTCATCAATCGATGTAAGTAGTTCGGGTGCAGGTCCAACCGCTCGGCCGCCCCCGTCACGCTGCCGCCACTCGCCGCCAGCGCTTCCAGAATCAACTGTTTCTTCCGCTCGTTTAGCGCCGCGTGATACCCGGTCGCCTCCCCGGCCGCCGGCGGCGCGGCCCGTTCCAACAACGCCTCCGGCAAGTCCTCCGGCAGCACCTGCTCGCTCACTCCCATCACCACCGCCCGCTCCAGCGCGTTCTTCAGCTCCCGCACATTGCCCGGCCAGTCATACCGAAGCAGACACGCCCGCGCCTCCGGCGAAACCCCGTCCATCCGCCGCCCCATCTGCTGGGCGAACCGCGCCACGAAATAGGACGCCAGCAACGGCACATCCGCCAGCCGCTTCCGCAGCGGCGGCATCTCCACGCTCACCACGTTCAGCCGGTAGTACAGGTCCTCCCGGAACCGCCGCTCCTTCACCGCCGCCGGCATGTCCACATTGGTCGCCGCGATCACCCGGATGTCCAGCGGAATCACCCGCGTCCCGCCCAGCCGCTCCATCTCCCGCTGCTGCAGCACCCGCAGCAGCTTGGCCTGCGTGTTGATCGGCATCTCGCCCAACTCGTCCAGGAACACGGTGCCGCCGTTCGCCACTTCCAACTTCCCGCGCTTCTGCGCCACCGCCCCGGTAAAGGCGCCCTTCTCATGCCCGAACAGCTCGCTCTCCAACAGGTTGTCGGAAAGCGATGCGCAGTTGATCGCCACAAACGGCTGGTTCGCCCGCGGGCTGTTCCGATGGATCGCCTGCGCCACCAACTCCTTGCCCGTCCCACTCTCGCCCAGGATCAGCACCGTCGTCGGCAACGGCGCCACCCGCGCCACAAACCGGTAGACGGCCTGCATCGGCGCACTGTCGCCCACCATATCGTGTCGCGCCACCAGTTGCTGCCGCAGCCGCGCCGTCTCCGCCTCGGCCTCTTCCCAACTCCGCGCCGCCTGCAAGGCCAACCCCGCCATCACCCCCGCCGCCCCCGCCAGCCGCAGATGGGCGTCGTCGTAGGCCGCCCCCTCCGCCCACAAGATCCCGAATGCCTTCCCCGCCGCTACCACCGGCGCCGCCAGCACTGCGTCCCACGCCGCCGCCTGCTCCCCGCCGATCACCTTCTCCAGCAGCGCCCCATCAAACTCCGGCGCCTCCCCCTCCAACGCCATCGACCACGGCGCCTCGCCCAGCCCGTCAAAGTAGAGTGCAATCGCAAACGCCCGCCCCGGCAGCGCGCTCTGCAGCGCTTCCAAGAGCCGCCGCGCCACCGGCGCCACCCCGCGCTCCCCCTGCAGCGCCGTGCTGATGGCCAACAGCGCCTCCAACTCCCGCGCCGTCCGCCCCTGCTGCTCGGCCTTCTCCCTCTGCGCCCGGCTCAGCCATCGAGTATCACCGGACTGCACAATCGTCCGCCCCGCTGCCGTCCCCGCTCCCTTCCCCTCGTCCCCAAACAGGAACACAGACCCGCCCAGACGGATCTCATCCCCAGCCGCCAGCAAAGCCTCCCGCACCGGCAATCCGTTGACGAAGGAGCCATTCCGCGATTCCAGATCCCGCAAATTTACCCGGCCCAGCTCATCCCGCCACAGTACCGCGTGCTGTCGCGAAACGCCGGAATCAAGCAGCGCCACCGCGCACGCCCGGTCCCGCCCCAACACCATTTCCTCCGCCCCAACAACAAAAGTCTCCCCCATCCGGGGGCCCGCAATACAGATCAGTTGGACCGGTTTCTCTCCCACGCCAAGCCGAGAATAGCACACCTATCCAATCGGATAGTCTCACCGCCCGCCACCGAAACCGAATGGTGAGACACCCCGCCAAAGCCACGGCGCGCCCTCTTTTCTTTTCAACAACATACGCACCAGCAACCGTTTGGCAGCCCCCGTGCCAATACAAAGGGCAAGGAGCAACACCATGAAAAACACCTTTCTCATCCTCGCCGCCGCCACCCTCTCCGGGCTGGCCGCCGAATCGGTCTCCTTCCCCTTCGAAGTCAACGGGAAACAGATGCCCGCCGGGTCGTCGAATCGACCTCCGAAATGATCGCCGTCGTCGTTACCGAATAAAGGAGCCACCCCATGAACGCCAAAACCGCCATCCTCACCTTCGCCGCCGCTTGCGCCCTCTCGGCCGCGCCCGGCGACATCACCGCCAACGTCCCCTTCCCGTTCGAGTTCAACGGCAAGGCGATGCCGGCCGGCAACTATCAGATCCGTCCGTCTACGGACCGCCACTTTCTCCTGGCGATCCACGCCAAAGGGCCGATGTTCCTCTTCGCCGCCGAGCCCACCTCCGGCGTCACCATCGCCCAGAGCATCCTGCAATTCCAACCGGCGGCGGGCCGCTACGTACTCTCCGCCATCGTCGACAAGTCCACCGGCGCCTTCATGAAGCTCCCCGTGAGCCGCGCCGCCAAAGAAATGACCGCCCAGGCCACACCCGTAACCGTACCCATCACCGCCGCTGAATAAGGAGAATCACAATGAACCGCAGAATGCTCTTCCTCGCCATCGCCGCCGTCTCCGGACTGGCCGCGCAGACGGTCACCAGCCGCGTCACCGCGACGGTGCCCTTCCCCTTCGATTTCCAGGGAACCGCCATGGCCGCCGGCCAGTACGAGGTTGTCCGGACCGCCGTGCCGAACACCCTCACGGTCCGGAACATGGCCACCGGCGCCACGCTCCGCATCATGACCGCTTCCACCAGCCAGACCACCAGCGCCTCCAACGGCCTGGTGTTTGAGAAGGCCGGCGGCGGCTACTACTTCCGCGCCATGCAGGATGCCGGCACTGCGCTCGCCTACAATGTCAGCCGGACGCGCAAACAGGTGGAACAGGCCCAGAGCGCGGCCATCGAACGGGTCTACATCGCCGCCCGGTAGTAAAATGGGGGCTTGGCCCTCACAAAGACCAATGCGATGCGAATCCTGGAGGGGATGCAAATCCCCTTCCAAGTGCGTGAATACGAAGTGGACGAAGAGCACCTGGACGCGGTCACCGTGGCCGAAAAGGTCGGCCTCCCGCCCGAGCAGGTCTTCAAAACCCTGCTCGTCCGCGGCGACCGCAACGGCTGCTGCTTCGTCGTCATCCCCGGCAACATGGAACTGGACTTCAAGGCCCTCGCCAAACTGAGCGGGGACCGGAAGGTGGAGATGGTTCCGCTGAAAGAGGTAACGCCGCTCACGGGCTACATCCGGGGCGGCGTCACCGTTTTGGGCGCCAAAAAAGAGTACCCGGTCTACGTCGACTTCACCGTCGAGCTCTGGGATGTGATCTCCGTATCGGCCGGACAGCGAGGAATCCAGCTGTTTATTGCACCGGCCGACTACGTGCGGGCTGTCCAGGGGACAACTGGAGAAATCGCCCGTTTTTGAGCGGAGACGGGCCCGGTCGCCAAGAGAGACATCGTTGGAACGACGCCCCAGACCGGGCCCTTATATGCATTAGCGTGAACGCCGGAGATTCGGTGACAAAAAACTCAGATTTACTGAATTCCCATCGTCACCGCCACGCTGGCCTGCCCGGCGACGGTCAAAACCACCGGCACCGCGCCACCCGGCGTGATGCCGGCCGGAACCTGAGCGTTGATCTGGTAAAGCCCTGTGAACCCGGGCGCGAGGCCGGCGAACAGGATCGTCGCCTCCCGGCCGCCGATGTTCACCGAAACTGGATTGGCCGTCACCGCAAGCGGCGAGAACGGCGCGGCGGCGCCGGCGGTCACCGCCGGATTGGTTCGCCCTAAACCGTTGCAATAGATCACGAGAACATCGCCAGCCGCAGCCGCCCCGGCCGCGTCGGCCAGCCGCTGACTGCCGTCCGATAGCGCCCGATAAATGTGTCCCTGACCCTGGCCGGATTGGTCTACCGTGAACACGCCGGGGCGCGCTTGGGCGATCACCAGCGGTTGCGGCGTGGTCAAGGAAGTCCCGCGGCGCACCTCCAGCTGATACTCACCGTCGCCCAGCAAACTGTAGGGAATCTGGGCATTTACCTGCCCGGGCCCAGCGAAAAGCAGCGGGATGGGCTGATCGTTCAACCGGACTTCCACGTCGCCCAGAGTCGCCGGCAGCGGCAACGCGTTGGGCAGCGCATTGGCCGCGCTCAGGTTCTGGCCGAACAGGGACACGAGCGTCCCCGGCGCCACCGGCACGCCGAACTGGAAGCTGGCCGCATCCGTCAGGCTGTCGGCAAATACGAAGGGGCGCTGTGCCGTGACGACCGCGCCATTCACCTTCTCGGCACCCGCCTGGAGGAACGTCCCACGGCTGAAAAGGCCCAGGAAGGTCAAAGTCGCCGTCGCTTGCAGGCTGTTCGGCGTCGCCGTGCCCTCCCACACGCCGCTGCCGATATGGGTCAGGTTCACAACCTGCGTGCCAAACCCGGTCACGGCCACCGCCGCGTTCCCGCCACTTTCCGGTTGGTGCAGATTCCCGCAGCCATCCACAACCCGGGCGGCCAAACGGACTGGCTCGCCGATCGTCACGCGAAAGTTGGCGGCTGGAGCCAGCACCTGCGGAAACAGCCCGGTGTTGGAGCAGCTGGACGCCGCGCGCTCGCCATCCTTACTAGCGGCGGTCGCGCTGGAGCCGATGACGGCCAGGATGGAGACAGTACGGGTCTGCCCATCGTCGAGCGTCAACGTCACGCTGCCCCGGTAGACGCCGGCGGAGAGGCCGGTCAAATCCGGCTGCACCGTAACGCGCGCCGGTTCGCCGCCGGAAACACTGCCGCCAGCCGGAGCGAACTGCAACCACGGCTGCCCCTCAAAAGTGGCGCCGGTGGCGGAGAACGTTCCGCGACGGTTGGTGGGCAACACGAGTTCCACTTCCTGGCCAGCCACTTCGCCGCCCACCATCGCCGTATACAGCAGCGCGCTGGGCGAAACCTCCGGTCCCGGATCGCTACCGGGCGGCAGCACTTGGAGAAGCACCGTCGCCGCCTGGGACAACGGCCCGCCCGTTCCCGCCTGGAGGCCGCCGAACACCTCAAGCCTTCCGTAGTGATCGCCGACGGCCAGGCCCTGCGCATCCACCCGGACGGAAACCCGGTTGCCGTCGAGTGACGCCGAAAGCCAGGGAGCACCGCTGACGGTCCGCGTCACGATACTCAAGCGGTCGGACCCGGCGATGTAGACAACCTGCTCCGGCGGCGCCGCGCCACCCGAGACGGCAGTGAAGGAAAGGCCCGTCTGAGAAAGAGTTAGCCTCCGACTGTTGCCACTTACGTTGAAGGCTATGCCCACCGTGGCGCTGCCCGTCCCGGAGGTAAAGGCCGCCGCCCCGGAGTATGTGCCCGGCCGCAAAATGCCCGTTGTGGCCACCAGCGTAAACGTCCCGGTCTGACCCGGAGCAATGGTCAACTCCCCCGGCGTCACCGACAGGAAATCGCCCCGTGTGGCCGCTCCACGGACAACCAGGGGCCGGGCGCCGGGATTGGTAATAGGCACCGCCTGCTGGGCCGTTTGGCCCGAAACTGCGGACATAGTAAGCCGCGCGTTGCCGGACAGAAGAAACGTCTGCGCCGGCGGCGCCGGCACCCGGAGCGTAATGGGAATCGTGGTTTCCCGTGGCGTGGCGGAAGCCACGGTGATCACGATCTGGGCCGCATAGTCGCCCGCCGCCAAGCCAGCCATGTTCGTTTCATAGGACAACACAGCCGGCAGCGTGCCACGCGCCGGCGCCA
This sequence comes from Acidobacteriota bacterium, assembly GCA_947466555.1. GTDB lineage: Bacteria > Acidobacteriota > Terriglobia > Bryobacterales > Bryobacteraceae. Next base: position 7,908 of record CANIFK010000122.1, read on the forward strand.
CGGTCAGCCACCCGGTGGCGGTGCTGGTGTAGCGAACGCTAGCGTCAAACGCCAACCCGGGAATCGGCGAAGCAAGCGAAATGGTCCCCCGCTGGGTGAAGCTGCCGGCGGTCGGAGTGACGGAGATCGGAGTGGTGGGAATCCGCACCGAAGGAGCGCCATTGAGCACCAGCCGCAGACGCCCATTGTCACGGTCGGCGATCACCAGTTCCCCGGCGGCGTTCACCAACAGGCCACTGGGAGAAGATACCTGGGCCGACACGGCGAACCCGCCGTCGCCCCGGTAGCCGGCGACACCGGTACCTGCGTAGGTCGTGATCACGCCGGACGTGCTGACGCGCCGCACCCGGTGCCCATTCAGTTCGGCGATGTACAAGTTCCCCGCCCCGTCGAGCGCAAGTCCCGATGGCTGATTAACGGCGGCGGCCGTCGCCGGGCCGTTATCACCGGTCGAAGCCCGCTGGCCGACGCCCACGAAGTTCGCCGAACGCCCATCCGTTCCAATCTTTAAGACCCGATTATTCAAGTAATCGCTGATGTAGACAGACCCATCCGCGGCTGGCGCCACGGCGAGCGGCGTGTTCAGCGGCGTCTGCACGGCGGCCAGCGATGTGGTGGACGTCCCGGCCGTTCCCGTACCGGCGAAGGTCCGGACAACCCCATCGGCGCCCAGGCGCCACACCTTATGGTTCATCACATCGGTCGCGTACAGGTTCCCCGCGCTATCGAGGGTCAACCCGCGCAAACGGCCGAAGCGCGCGGCGGCGAGCGCCGTGCCATCGCGCGTGCTGCCGCTGCAGAGCCCGGGCAATCCGGCGTGGAGGCGCATGACGCCATCGGTGCCAATCCGGCGGATGGCGCAGTCGTCATCGGCCACGTAGACAACCCCCGCCGCATCGACGGCGATACCATACGGGATGCCAAAGTTGCCCTCCAGCGCCGGCTTACCATCAATGAACCCGCCGTTGAGCAGTCCGCTGCCGGCAAAGCGGCGAAGCGTGCCCTTGGTATCGATGCTGAAGACGACGCGGGCGGCGGAATCGGAGAAGTAGTAGGTCCCGGCACGGCTCTGGGCTACGTAGACGGGGGTCTGGAAATTGGCCGCGGTGGCCGGGCCGGCTTCGCCCGTATAGAGGAAATCGGTCCCGGCGAGCGATTCGACAACGCTCGACACGCGCCGGAGCCGGCCGTTGGTACGGTCTCCGACCAGGAGGCGGCCTTGCGAATCGATTCCCAGTCGCAATTCAGAGCTAAACAACGCCCGGTCGCGCGCGGTACCGGTGGGCGAAGAGCCGGGGATCTCGATGTTGCCGGCGTAGACGTCCACGGTGTTGTTGGCGCCCTGCAGCCGCCAGATGACCGGCGTGCCGAGCTGGGTGAAGTACACGGCGCCAGAGGCGTCGGCAACGGCGTCGACAAGAACGCCGAAGCCGGCCGAGCGGTTGGCGAGCACCTCGAACCGGCCGCTGGGGCTGATGCGGATGACGGCGACGGCCAGCGCATCGGAGACGTACAGGTTGCCCGCCTTGTCGGCCGAAAGGGAGGCGATGAGGCGGAAGCGGGCGCCCGAAAGCGGACCCGTCTGCGGCGGGGAGGCCACACCGGGGACACCGGCGAAGAGGCGGACCTGCGTGGCGCCGTAATCGACACGCGCCACCGACACTTCGTCGATCGAGAAATACACATTGTCGGTCGCGTCGACGGTGATGGCGCGCGGCGCCGACAGCGCGGCATCGGTCAGCGCCACGCCTGCCGCGCTCGGGATCACCCGCCCGCCGCCGGCGAAGGTCTCCATCACGCCGTTTGGGGAGACGCGGCGAATTCGCTTGTTGCCCGTATCGACGATATAGACCGAGCCGCGGCTATCGACAGCCACGTCGCCGGGGCTGTTCAGCGCCGCCTGATTGGCGGGCCCGCCGTCGCCGCTGTAGCGGCTGAATCCGGTCCCGGCGAAGCGTTCCAGACGGCCGGCGGGCGTCAGCCGCACCACGACGTTTTGGTTGGTGAGCGAGAAGTAGATGTTCCCCGCCGCGTCGGCGACCGGCCGGCCCCACGGCCCCGGCGGCAAGGGGAAAGCCGCCGCGTTCACACCACCAGCGAGCGACCCATCGGTGCCCGCAAGCGTCGTGATCAGGTTCGTATTCGTCGTCTGGGCCGCCAGCCCGGCGGCGAACAGCAAGGCAATCCAATGGCGAAGAGGCATCGTTCGACCGTAGTATGACACGCTATTTAGCGCGTAAATAGCCGTCCAAAGATGTCATAATCGGCGCAAGTTGGTCCGGGTTCCGCAGCAGATTCCGGATGCCGTACTCTTTGTGGTGCTGGTAGAACAGCTCCACAGCGTACAGCGAAACCGAATACGCCATGGCCGCGTGGCCGGCGCTCATGCGGCTCCAGCTCTGGGAGAGGTTCGCCAGCTTCGGGAACGACTCTTCTTGCGCCGCCGTCCGGATCGCCGCCCGTTTGGGCGCCGACAGCGTCTCGCCACTTAACCTTTGGGCCAGCCCCTCGTGCAGCCACGCCGGCCAGTTCCCGAGCGCCGCCAGGCAGGCGTGCACCGTTTCGTGCGCCAGCGTCTTGCGCATGG
>CANIFK010000123.1 GCA_947466555.1 Acidobacteriota bacterium
CAGCGAAATGGTGGCGGAAAACGCAGACTATCGTAAGGCCGTGCGGCAGCAGATGATGGAGAAGGGCAAAGTGTCGGCGAAGGCGATTCCGGGGATGGAAGACCCGGAAGGCAAGTACAAAATGTACGCCGACTTTGCCGAGCAGGCGAAGAATATTCCGTCGCACCGCATGCTGGCGATCCGGCGCGGGGCGAAGGAAGGGTTCCTGCATTTTGAGATTGAAGTGGACCGGGATGAGACGGTGGCGTGGCTGCGGTCGCGCGTGATTCAGCAGCCGGGCGAGTGGGAAAGCCACTTGTCGGAAGCGATTGAAGACGGCTACGACCGGTTGTTGAATCCTTCGATCCAGACCGAGATCCGGTTGGAGTTGAAGGACCGTTCCGACGAAGAGGCGATCAAGGTTTTCCGGGAGAATCTGGAGAATTTGTTGCTCGCGCCGCCGGCTGGGCAGTTGAAGGTGATCGGCATCGATCCGGGCATTCGCACGGGTTGCAAGATTGCCGTGGTGGACGATACGGGCAAGATGCTGGCGCATACGGTGATCTATCCGTTGGAGCCGAAGAACGACGTGATTGGGTCGGCGCGGACGCTATCGATGCTGATCAAAGAGCATGGCGCGCAGGCGATTGCGATCGGCAATGGGACGGGGTCGCGCGAGGTGTCGCAGATTCTTACCGACTTCCTGCGGCAGGCCGGGCTGGGGGAGATCTTCCAGGTGACGGTGAGCGAGGCCGGGGCGTCGGTGTATTCGGCGTCCGATATTGCGCGACAGGAGTTCCCGGATTTGGATCTGACGGTGCGCGGCGCGATTTCGATTGCGCGGCGTTTGCAGGATCCGCTGGCGGAACTGGTGAAGGTGGACCCGAAGGCGATTGGCGTGGGGCAGTATCAGCACGACGTGGACCAGCGGAAGTTGAAGCAGGGGCTGGAGCAGACTGTCGAAAGCTGCGTGAACCGCGTGGGTGTGGATTTGAACACGGCGTCGTGGGCGCTGCTGCGGTATGTGGCTGGCGTGACGGAGCGTACGGCTCTGAAGATCGTCGAGTATCGCAATGAGCACGGGCGTTTCAAGAGCCGCATGCAGCTGATGGCGGTGCCCGGTTTTGGGCCGAAAACGTTTGAGCAGGCGGCAGGATTCCTGCGCATTCGGGGCGGGGAGAATCCGCTGGATATGACCGGGGTGCATCCGGAATCGTACCCGGTGGTGGAGAAGATTGCGGCGTCGATGAACGTGAGTGTCGATGAGTTGATCAAGCAGCCGGAGTTGGCGGAGAAGGTGAAGATCGAGGGCTTCAAGACGGAAACCGTCGGTATCTACACCTTGGGCGACATCAAGGAAGAACTGCGGAAGCCGGGCCGTGATCCGCGCGACAAATTCGTGGCGCCGAAGTTCCGCGAAGACGTCAAAGAGATGAAAGATATCTCGGCTGGGATGGCGCTGGAAGGCGTTGTCACCAACGTGACGAAGTTCGGCGCGTTCGTGGATATCGGCGTCCATCAGGACGGATTGGTGCACGTGAGCGAGATCAGCCACCGGTTCATAACGGAGCCGAGCGAGGCGCTGAAGGCGGGGCAGATTGTGAAGGTCCAGGTGCTCTCGGTGGACTTGAAGGCGAAGCGCATTGCGCTGTCGATCAAGGCGTTGGAGCCGAAGCCGAAGCAGGCTGGGCCTGGTGGCGGTGGCGGCGGCCGGCCGCAGCAGGCGCCGCAGCAGCGAAATCAGCCGAGCATGCAGGACAAGCTGGCCGCGTTGAACTCCAAGTTCAAGACGCGCTGAGCGCCTTGCGGGCTTGCCATAAATGACGCCGGGCGTGGGCCGTGAGAATGCCAATCGCGGCCCCGACCGGGAACTTGATCTTGTCGCTTGCCGGGGAGGTGACCCGGATGGCGGCGAGGTCGAGTCCGTCGGCCAGGAGCAGCACTTTTTGCAGTTCGGCGTGCTGGGTGAGATAGGCGGCCAGCGCGGCGGCCACGTCTGGTTGCGGGCGAGGCGCGAAGCCGGTCGGGGCTTTGACTCGCATGCGCACCGGCGGTTCCAACATCCATAGGAACGTGCGGGCCATGAAGCCGTATTGGAATGGGCCTTGGCCGGTGGCACCGTTGGCGCGACCCTCTTCCAGCGCCTGGCGAAGCACAGGGATGTATTTTTCGGCCGTAACGGCGACGTGGTCCAGGCACTCAGCCACGGACCAGCCGCCGCCGGGAGCGGGATGCATCAACGCGGCGGGCGAATGGCTGTCGATGAGGGCCTGGGCCTCGGCGTTGACCGAGTCGATCTGGCGGGCGTAGTCTTCGAGTTCCAATGAGGACAAGTCAATCCCCTCCCGGGACGTGTTTTAGGGCGGTTTTATCCACGTAGACGATCTCTTCCAGCAGGCTTTCCTGCGATAGCTTGGCTTCGATGATGAGCCAAAAGCCGCCCCAACTCATGAAGAGCGCGCCGAGAATGCCGAGTGAGACGGGGAGCCAGCTGAGACGGTCAATGAACAGCGATGCAACGCCGATGGAGACGCTGGTGGCAACGAAGGAACCGGCGGCGAGGTAGAACGTAATCATCACGCGAGCGAGCATGCGGGCGCGGCGGCCGCTGTAGTCGAGCATGCGCAGCAGCATGGCGATGCGCTCGGGGCTGAGGGGCCTCTGGGTGCCGGGGTCGATCTGATATTCGAGTTGATCGGAGATGCGGCGGATGCGGTCCACGCAGCGGCCCAGCCGGTTGGACGTCGAGAGGATGAAGGTGCCGGAGGCGGAAAGCAAAAGGGCCGGGGTAATCATCGAAGTGAGTACCGCCAGCCCTTTGGACAGCGTGAACAGCTCTGGATCGTTGAGCAGATTCGGCAGGGTTACCACATCCCCAGTTTAGCGGGAACCTGCGCGGGGGAACTACTCTTCCTGTTTCCCGGTGGCGCGAAGGCGAATGACGTTCGGGCCGACGTTGTCTTCGGTGATGACCTTGTAGTCCGAGGGGACTTCGAAGAGCAGGCGGCTGGGTTCTCCGCGGCGCAGGTTGGTGAGTTTGTAGGTGCTCTCGCCCATGCGCGGGTCCTTGCGGGTGGTCATGACGGTGGTCTTCAGTTCGTTGGAGAACCAACGTTCGGAGACGGTGTCGAGCGCGCGGTCATTGCCGATCTGTCCGGCGGGAATCGTGATCGTGGTGCGTGTCCCGGTGGCTTCCACGCCTTCGATGATGCGTTTGCCGAGATCGTCGTTCTTGACGTTGGTGGAGGTGGCGGCGGGGCCATCGCCGATGTGGATGGTCTGGGCCATGACGGCGCCAGCGCGCATTTCGCCGGCGATGGCAGCGCCCAAGGGCATGCGGGGCAGTTCAATGGGGCCTTGGTTGTTCTCGGTTACAACCACGCCTTTGCCATCTTCCACGCGGCGAGTGATGACGACGTTGCCGCTGTCGCGGGTGGTGGTGAAGGTGGACACTTTTGCGGTGGCCGCGCCGAGGTTGATCTTGCGGGCAGTCTTGTTTTGGGGATCGAGGACGTAGTCGATTTTGGAGACCGGATCGTGGATGAAGATGGTCTTATGATCCGTGCCGCCAGTGAAGGGGCCGATGGCGTTAATGGTAATTTCGCGGCGGGTGCGGCCCTCGCCATCGCGGGCGAAGGAGGTGGTGTTGGCTGCTTTGATGCGGTTTCCATCGGCCAGCACTTGGATGTTCTCGGTGACGAAATCGCCGGTGAAGGGAACGCCTTTCACGAGCGTGGTTTCAAAGCCCATCTCCGCGCTCATGAAGCTGAAACCGCTCACGGCGGTTGCACCTGCGGCGGGGGCCGCGATCACGTGGATCTGTTTGTTCTCGACGACCTGGGGCGTTTGCGCGACCAAAGCGGCGGCGGAGAAAATAACCGGTAGAATTGCTTTTTTCATGATTTTCCTGTGAGAGTTATTCAACGTTGCTGACGAGGCGGATGGCGCGCATGCTGCCATCCTCACCTAAGACGACATCCGCTGGCAGCGATTCATTCCAGCGGTCCGCGCTGACGGCAATGCCGAAGCCGGGGAGGGACGATTTGGGAAGGCGAACGCGGACGATGGCGCCGCGCTCCATCGGTTCGAAAGCCTGCCAAGCGCCGACCGGGATGAATTCGCCGTTGTCGGCAGTCTCCGCGCGGCGGGGCGTGGCGCGGTGCCGGCGCGGGGCCGGGGCCGCCGCGAGCTTTTCGGGAGCGGGATCGGGCGGGGCGATGGCGGGCGCCGTCGGTTCGGCGTGACGCGCGACGACGGGCGCCGGGAGTGCCGTCGGCACCACGGGGCGGGCCAGCCAGAGGCCGATGAGAACCGCCGCCGCCACGGCACCGGCGGCGGATACGCGGAGCAGCACGGAACGGCGATTGCGCCGCCGCAGTTCAGCCACCAGGGCGTTTTCGATCCGGGGCGGCGCGCTGAGCCCGTCGGCCCCGGCCGCGGCGGCCAATAGGCCTCGGATACGCTCTTCCTCGGCATAGGACAAGATTGGATTCCGGTCCGGTTTCATGATGGTAACCCCACGAGCGGTTTCAACTTTCCGGCCAGCAACGCACGGGCCCGATGGAGCCGGGAGCGCACGGTGCCGGTTGGGCAGCCAGCGATGGCGGCCACCTCTTCATACGACAACTCCTGCATATCACACAGCACCAGCACCTCCCGGTAGACGGGCGGCAGCGTGGCCATGGTTTCCCGGAGGCGGCTGGACAGCTGTTCCTGTTCCAACTCGGTCACCAGGCACCCACCGGCCACCAGTTCATCCTGCTCTTCGTCTTCGAGCGATAAATGCTGGCGACGGCCTCGCAACTGCTTTAATACCTGATTTCTAGCGACGGCGAAGAGCCAGGAGAGAACCGTGCCGCGGCTGGCGTCCAGACGGCCGGCATCCCGGAGCAGCGAAAGGAATGTTTCCTGCACGACTTCCGCGGCGACATCGGGATCACCGGAAAGATGCAATCCGTAGCGGTAGATCGAGGCTTGCCGCCGGCGGTAGACCGTCAGGAACGCCGATTCCTCGCCACGAGCCAAGGCGGGCAGCAGCGCTTCGTCGCTCAGCTCCGTTTCGGCTTCGGGTTGTGTCCGGGTCCACCGTTTCCACATGCTCTGTCGTAAAGAGTATCCGGCCCGCCACCAAAAAGTTCCCGGAATTTTAGAATGACGTCGAACGAATGACGGCGCGGCGAATGGGAGCGGGCACGTCGTAGGAGTCGAACAGGCTAACCGGACACCACACCAGCCCGCGGACTTCTTCCGATCCGACAAACTCCTCCGAGGAGGCGCGGAAGCTGAAGATCAGGTCGTGGTGCAGGTGGAAAGGCTCTTTCTTACGCCCCGGAATGCCGTGGACATCGATGCCGACCAGCCGTGTCGGCACGGTTTTGTCGAGCTGTACTCCGGCTTCTTCCACGGCCTCGCGGCGCGCCGTCTCGGCCACGCGGTTGTCGATTCCAGCTTCGACATGGCCGCCGGGGAGAAGCCAGCGGTTGAGCTTACGATGATGCACCAACAGCACCATCTCACGGGAAGGGTGGAGGATGCAGGCGGTGCCCGTGATATGGCCCGGGGCGAATTGCGAACGGGCGAACGGCATGGGCGTTTCCCGCAGTAGACCCAGGCAGAGCTCGCGGCTCTTTTCGGCTTCTCCGTCGGAGGGGTCGTTCCATTCCGACAACAGCAGTAGGAGTGAAGGAATGTCGATCACAGGTTCCGCTTCAGGAAGTTGATGATGTGGTAACCGTCCATAAACTTGAACGGCGTTTCGCCCATGGTGTAGTGGCCACAGGGCAGGACGACGACTTTGCTGGCTATGCCGCGACGCTGGACTTCCTCCACGATGTCCTGCGACAGACGCGGGATGAAGGTGGTGTCGTACTTGGTGTAGATGAACAGCGACCGCTTGTCTTTGTGCGCGGCCAGCTTATCGAGAAAGTTTACGGGGCTGATGGCGTTCCACAGGTTGCGCAATTGATCGAGCGAGACGTGGCTCTCCAGCCCCTGCTTGACGTGGATGGTGGAGAGTCCGGTCCAGACGACGTCGGCAACGTAGGTGGAGCAATGGTTGAAGACGTTGACGTTGATCCGGGGGTCGTGGGACGACGCCAGGCAGGCGTAGCAGGAGCCGATCGACGTGCCGCAGATGCCGATGCGGGTATACCCCATCTCGTACAGCCAGTCGATTGTGGCGCGGATATCGGTGACGGCCTGGCGCGTCGCGTCGATTGTCCTGCCAATATTCGACGACATGGCGTAGTCGGCGCGGCGCAATTCGGCCGGCATACGGAAGTCATGATAGGGCAGACTAAGGCGAACCGCTGAGAGGCCGAATTTGGCCAGGCCCGCGCATAGGCCGCCATGTTGATTCTGGCTGGCGTTCCAGTGCGGGAGGACGATAACCGCCTTCCCATTGTGCTTTTCGGCGGGGAACCACTGGCCGTGGACTACGTTATTTGCCGGGTATGGCGTGTTGACGGGGGATTGGAAGCGGACGAATCCGCCCTCCAATCGGAACTGTTCCGGCTTTTCGTAGGCATAAAACTCATCGCTATTCTCGATTGCTAAACGATTTAGTTCCAGGAGCCACTTTTCCGGTGTCTCACCCCCATAGGGGAGCATTTCGGCCACCGGCCAGCCTTCGGCCCAGTCGAGACCCCATTCAAAGGGCCTGACAACACGGTCAGTGGAGCGGAAGCAGAGATGTTTTTCCCAGTCGTTTATCCAACGGGTGTACAGAGACTTGATCATCAGAGGCGGGTTTGGGGAGGAAACGCAAAGCGTTCTTTCTGCCAGTGTAGCAACTGGCGGCTGCACGGTAGGTAAATGACCTGAGAGTAGTCGGTATTGTGCCTTATGACGGGTTCAATCGCCCAAATATCAGTGAGAATATCCAAAGGAGACCAAGATGGTCTGCCGATACTGCCAAAAAACAATCTCAATTACACATCGGCTCGTCGATAGTGAGTTCTGCTGCAAACAGCACCGGAATGCATTCACTGCCCGATCAGCGCGTGCCCTCCGCGAGATGGGGGAGTTCACCTACTCGGTGGCGGATGTGCTGCGGGATACCGACGAATTTGCGGTCCCGAAGAAGAAGCAGCCGGCGGGAACGCGTTCGACGGCGACGGTATTAGGGTTGGCAGCCTTAACGATCGCTGGCTTGGTCGTGATGGAGAAGTTTGGCGTCGGCGGCGCGCCGCAGGGAAAAAAGAACGGCGAGGCGCAGCAGGGGACGGTGAGCCGTTTGGTTGGCATGGTTGTGGACCGAATGCCGAAGAACGCCACTGGCGGCTTGCAGATCGAAGACAAGTTCCAGGCGGGCCTCCGGAACTGGTTGCCCGCGCCCGGAACCGGGATGTCGGGGTGGCGGATTGATAACGGGTTGATGCGGCCCGGCGGGTTGCGAATCTGGGACGAATCCAGGAACCTGGCCGACTACAGCTTCCAGTTTGAAGGACGGGTGGAGAGCCGCTCGCTGGGTTGGGTAGTCCGGGCACCGAACCACAACAATTATTACGCGGCGAAGCTGTCGATTCCGGAACGCGGCGGTAACGCGCGGCCGGAGATTATCCGATTCTCAGTAATCCAGGGCCAGGAGTCGCGCCGCCAGCATTTCCCGATCCCGGTCGTGTTGGAGAAGGGCGAGTTCTACGAATACGAGGTTCGGGCGGTTGGCGATCGGATCCTGACAATCATCGGTGGCCGGGTCGTCGATCAGTGGCGCGACGCGCGGTTCCGCACGGGCGGCGTCGGCTTCTTCTCGGAACGGGGAGACAAGTCGTCGATCCGGTGGGCCAAGTTGCAGGAAGGCGAGAGTATCGCCGACAAACTGCGGAGCTACCTGACGTTCGGACTCATCATCCCCGTAATGTAGGTCCGGTTTACCGGACAGGGATGGCAAGACCGCCAATCTGGTCTAGCCGGTCGAAGATTCCCAGTTGCATCGTTGCCCCGGTGGTGAGGTTCACTTCGTAGAGCGCCGCGGCGGCTTGCCCTCGAACTCGTGTTGCGACAAACGCGGCACCCGTGCGCGGGGAGATATCAAAGCCGGCCACCTCGGACATGTCGATGTTCATCATGCCGACGCGGACCAGTTTGCCGTCGTTCGGAGGGTTCTGCATGACTAGCGCCCGCTGTTCGGCGTCAATCCCATAAAGCACGGTAGTGGTGGCACCAGCGACGCTATTGGTATAGGCCGCGCCGGCGATCTTGAAATCCGGCAGGTTCTCGGCGTTCAGCCGGCCGTCAACGGCGGCCACCGCGCCGGTATCCGGATGCAGGCGGAGATTCTGGCCGGTATTGGAGACGACGCGGATGCGATCGACGGTGGGGTTGAAGTCGAAGCCGAATTCGGATCCTTCGAGCGCCGGGGTGAAGGGGCCGTTGCCGACCGCGGTTGCCTGGCCGGTGGCGGGGTCGACCGTATAGAGGCGGCTTTGGCTGCCGAGGCCGTAAAGAGTTCCGTTCGCCGGCCGGAAGTCGATGGCCAGTAGCGACTCGCCGGGTTGGAGGCCACGGATGATCTGGGTAGCGTCTGTAAACCCCGGCGTGTTTGTGTCGAACCGGATCAGCATGTTTCGGCCGTTCAGTGCGTATGCCGGTTCTGCGTGCAGGGCGCCGGCAGAGAGGACGATGAAGAGAAGGGAGATAGTGAGTTTCATAGCGAATCCACTCACTGCTACGAGACCGGTGGAAATTCGGATGTTGGCGATTGGCTTTTTCGCTCCCGTAAGGGGAGGCCATGTTAAACTAGTCGATTGCTGGGTCTCGGGCTTCGTGCAACGGGCGGCTGCAAACCCCGCCAGGTCCGGAAGGAAGCAACGGTAGTGGTTTAGCTCGTGTGCCGCGGATCACCCGGGGCCTGGCATTAATACTATGGAATCAGGCGCCGCGGACCAGCCATCAAAACCTGCTTATCAGGTCATCGCGCGGAAATACAGACCCCAGTCGTTTTCGGAGCTGGTGAGTCAGGCACACGTCAAGACCACGCTGGATAACGCGATTAACCAGCGCCGGATCGCCCACGGCTACATTTTCAGCGGGCAGCGCGGAACCGGGAAAACCACTGTCGCCCGCATCATGGCGCGCTGTTTGAACTGCGTTAATGGGCCAACGGCCACCCCGTGCGGCGTCTGTTCGAGTTGCCTGGAGATCACGGCCGGTGGCGCGGTGGACGTTATTGAAATCGACGCCGCCTCCAACCGCGGTATCAATGAGATGCGCGAGCTGCGCGAGAGCGTCCGTTTTCGCCCGGCGCGGGACCGCTACAAGGTTTTCATCGTCGACGAAGCGCATCAGATCACCAACGAGGCCTTCAACGCGCTGTTGAAAACGTTGGAAGAGCCGCCCGAATGGGCCGTTTTTATCCTCTGCACCACGGAAACCCATAAGATCCCGACGACCATCGCCTCCCGCTGCCAGCAGTTCACGTTCCGCAGCGTGGATTTCGCCGAGTTGATGGCGCGCATGAGCTGGATCTGTGAGCAGGAAGGCATTATTGCCGACGCCGACGCTCTCGCCGTTTTGGCGCAGGTCGGTGAGGGCAGCGTGCGCGATTCGCTGTCGGCGCTCGATCAGGCTATTGCCTGCTGCGGCACCACGCTCAAGGCGGATGAAGTGCGGGCGTTGTTGGGCCTGTTCGCTTTGGACGGGCTCGATCAAGTAGTGGAAGCCGTTGAACGCGGCGACTCGACGCGTGTCTTAGAGATTGTGGCGGAATTGGAACGCAGCGGCGCCAATCTGCAGCACTTCTGCCGGGAACTCTCGCGGCATATCCGCAATCTGCTGGTGGCGCGCATTACCGGCGCGGGCACGCGGTTGATCGCTGCCTCTTCCAGTGAACAGACGAAGATGGCCGAAGTCGCCAAGCGCTTCAGCGAAGAGGATTTGACCCGGTATCTGCAGATTGTTCTGGACGTGTTTCGCGACTTGCAGTATTCGCTGCAACCGCGTCTGCATCTGGAACTTGGCCTGTTGAAGCTGGTTCATGCCGGGCGGTTGACGAGTATTGAAGAAGCGCTCGCCGGGATGGGTGGGGCGGGCACGGCGCCCGTTGCTCCGAAGGCTCCGCAAACGCCGTCGCGGCCCGCGCCATCTGCCGCGCCTGTCGCGGCTCCGGTCAGCTTTGACGATCTGCCTCCTTGGCCTACGAAAACCGAAACCGTGAAGCCGCAGCCGAAACCGGTTGGCGCGCCTCCGCCGGCGCCCATTCCCGCGCGGGTCCCCACGACGGACGCGCCGCCCTGGGATGCGCTCCCGCCGAAGCCGGCGCCCCCCGTCAAGGCTCCGGCGCCCGTTGAACCGATCAGTTTTGACGACGTGGCGCCATGGCCCACAACGCCCGAACCGGTGAAGACCGCGCCGCCACCGCCCGCTCAACAGTCCCCGTCTTTTGAACCGACACCGTCGTGGGACGA
>CANIFK010000124.1 GCA_947466555.1 Acidobacteriota bacterium
GAGGTAATTATTGCGGCGGAGGGCATGGCCGATGTGGTGCATCGCGTACCCGTTTCGTTGCGCGTGCGCGAAGGGGATAAGCCCGTTGTAACGCAGAACAACCCGCCCGTGAAGGAACCGGTCAAGGAGCCTGTGAAAGAGCCCGTCAAAGAACCGGCCAAAGAACCCGTGAAGGATACGCCGCCGCCACCTCCCCCCGGCGGCACGTATGCGGGGCTGCGCCGCGGCAACATTACGTGGGTGGGCGAACTGGCGCCGGGGCAGAAGATCACGATCACCAAAGACGGCGTGGCGAGCGGCGGCGGCAACGCCAGCGGCCAGTTCTTTACCGGCGACGTACCGATCAATGTGGAAGTGCGGACGCAGGGCGTGCGGCTGGAATCGGCGCCTTCGGCCGCGGACCGCTTCTCGCGGATGGTGCTGGTGAACCAGAGCACGACGGCGATCAGTCTGGTGCAAATTCGCTGGACCGTGCGGGACTAGTCCCCGGGCGTTGTAAAATCGAGGCAACCGCCGATGCGTACTACGCTTTCGATACTCGCCTGTATTTTGTTGCCGATTCTGCCCGCCGTGGGGCAGGGGCCATCGCGGCAGGCGTTCCTGTTGATCAACACGGAGTACAAGAGCGTGGCGCCGCTCAACGTGAATACGGCGGCGCTGGAAGAGTTGAAAGCCGCGCTGGCGGCGGCGAAATTTGAGGTCCGGGAAGAGCGAAACTTCACGCAGGAGCGGCTGGCGAAGGACTTGGACAAAACGCTGCTGTCGACCGTGAAGGCCGGCGACACCCTGCTGTTCTACTACTTCGGCTACGCGATTCAGGCAAGCGGGGACAACTTCCTGGTGCCGGTGGATTTCGACCCGAAGAAGACCGATCCGGTGCCGTTCCGGGCGCGATCGCTGACGGGTTTCATGCAGTTGCTCGATGAGAAGCAGATCGGGCTGAAGATGATTTTGATCGACGCGACCGCGCAGGCGACGGACCTGTTGCAGCGCGCCACAGGGCCGGGCCTGGCGTTGCCGGACATGACCGATATCCGCGAGATTGCGTATCTTTCGAGCGCGGCGATGAACGCGGTGCCGGTGCCGTTAACGGACGCCGAACGGGACGCGTTCGCCAAGCAGGTGGCGCTGTTGATCCGGAAGCCAGGGACGACGCTGGTGGATTTATTGGCCGGGACGCAGAGCCAGGTGGCGGCCGAGACGAAGAAATTGAACCCGTTCTATTTGACGCAATCGACGCAGGCCTTCCGGTTTACCGAGCCGCCCCCGCCGCCTCCGGTGAAAGTGGTTCCGGGCAAGCCGGTGGATGAGTTCATATCGAAAGACCGCGTAAATGCGCGCGACCGGCAGCCGTACATTTACATCCCGGCGGGGAAGTTCCTGATGGGTTGCGTGCCGGGCGACAACAAATGCGAAGAGCACGAGAAGCCGCAGCATGAAGTGACAATCAGCAAGGCGTTTTGGATGGGTCTGACCGAAGCACAGGTGGAGGCGTACCAGAAGTTTGTGGAAACGGCCACGCCGAAGCGCAAGATGCCGAAGGCGCCGATTGAGCACAAGAACTGGAGCCAGGGGAATTTCCCGATGGCGGGTATCTCCGCGGACGACGCCGAGGCGTTCTGCAAATGGGTGGGCGGACGGCTGCCGACTGAGGCCGAATGGGAGTACGCGGCGCGCGGCGGGAAGGCGAACGAGATTGTCCCGCTGAACGCGGAGAACGCGCGCGACAAGGCGAATTTCAGCGGCAAGCAAGGCAACGACCGGTTTGCGGAAGTGGCGCCGGTGCGGCAGTTCGACCCCAATGGATTCGGGCTGTTCGACATGTCCGGGAACCTATGGGAGTTCACCGCCGATAGCTACAGCAAGACCTATTTCGCCGAGTCCGGCAAGGTGGACCCGACCGGGCCATCCACGGGCAAAGAGCGCGTGGTGCGCGGCGGATCGTGGTTCAGCGACCCGACGCAGCACCTGCGCATTTCCTTCCGCAACAAGGGCAACGGCGGCAATATCGTGGGCTTCCGTTGCGTGCTGCCCGACTCCGAGGAGACGCGCAAACTACTGCGCTAAACAACATATGCCTGATTTCAGAATCGCTGTCCTGCCTGGGGACGGCATTGGTCCCGACGTGACGAACGAAGGGTTGAAGACGCTGCGCGCGGTGGAGACAGTTCTGCCTGAGTTGCGCTTCCACTGCGACGAGCTTTCGGTGGGCGCGGGCGAGTTCCTGCGCAGCGGTAACCCGCTGCCGCCGGAGACGATGGAGCGGATGAAGGACTACGACGCCATCCTGCTGGGCGCGATGGGCCTGCCTGGCGTGCGCTGGCCGGACGGCAAGGAGATGACGCCGCAGATCGATATCCGCGAGGTGCTGGATCTCTATTGCGGCGTGCGGCCGATCCGCACGTATCACCCCGACGACTCGCCGTTGAAGCGCGGCGCCAACATCGACTTCGTGCTGATCCGCGAGAACACCGAGGGGCTTTTCTACGGCCGCCACGGCAGCGCGGATTTGAACGCCGACGACGCAAAGGATACGATGCGCGTGACGCGTCACGCGTCGGTTCGCTTGTTCCATTCCGCGTTCAAGATGGCCCGCGACCGGCGGAAGAAAGTGACGCTGGTCGACAAGGCCAACGTGCTGCCGTCGATGGCGTATTTCCGTACGATCTTCCAGCAGATCGCCAAAGAGTATCCGGACGTGGAAACGGAAGCCTGTTATGTGGACGCGGCGGCGCTGTTCCTGGTGCGGCGGCCGCAGGACTTTGACGTGATGGTGACGGAGAACATGTTCGGCGATATTCTCTCGGATCTGGCGGCGGGGCTGGTGGGCGGCATGGGCATGGCGCCTTCGGGCGATATCGGGGACAAGTACGCCGTGTTCCAACCCAGCCACGGCACCGCGCCCGACATTGCCGGCAAGGGCATCGCGAACCCGGTGGCGATGATTCTGTCGACGGCGATGATGCTGGACTGGCTGCCCGGCGAGGCGGCGAAGGAAGGCGGCCGCCGGCTGCACCGCGCGGTGGAAAGCGTGTTGGCCGATCCCTCGGCGCGCACACCGGACGTGGGCGGCACAATGAAGACGCACGAGATGGGAGACCGGATCGCGGCGGCGGTCCTGGCGTGATCCAGGGCGAGCGGGTCTTCGACACGCACACGCATATCGGTACGGCCCGGCACTCGGGCCGCAGCTTTACGGCGGAGGAGATGCTGCGGTCGATGGACCGCCACGGGGTGGACCGATCGTTGCTGATTCCCTTCCCCGTGGTGGACGACTATCGCGCGCAGCACGACCTGATCGGCGCGGCGGTGCGGCAGTGGCCGGACCGTTTCGCGGGCGCGGCGTGTTTGTACCCGTTCGTCAGTGAACAGGCTTTTGCCGAAGAAGTCCAGCGCTGCGCGGAGACGTTTGGCTTCCGGGCGTTGAAGCTGCAGCCGATGTATCAGGCGTTGAACCCGGTGTCGAAACGCAGCGATTTCTTCTTCGCCGCGGCGCAAGCAAACCGTATGGCTGTGGTAGCGCATACGGGCAGCGGCGTGCCGTTTTCGCTGCCTTCGCTCTACATCGCCGCGGCGCGGCGGTTCCCGGATGTGCCGATTGTGCTGGGCCACGCGGGCGGGCCGTTACTGATGTTGGAGTGCGTGGTGGCGGCCGAGGTATGCCCGAACATCTACATCGAAGTGAGTTCGCTGATGCCGCACCATGTGGCGGAGTTGTTACACCAGGTACCGGCGTCGCGACTGATGGCCGGCAGCGATTTGCCGGAAAGCGTGGAGACAGAGATCGGCAAGATCTTTACGCTCGCGATCAGCCCCGAAGACCGGCGCGCGATTCTGTGGGAGACCGGCGCGCGGCTATTTGGGGCGTAAGTTGTTCAGCGGTAAAGAAGTGTAAAGTGGGTAACATTCCCGTTACAGAAACCGTACACTCTCTTGAGCGGAGCAACTATGCAATTGACCGAAATGCGAGAAAGCCGGGCGTTTGTACAGGAGATGAAGTTTCTCGTCTCGCCGGAACAGGCGGATGGGATTCGGGAGTGGGCTCGAGTAAACCTGTCGCCGGACCCCCATGCGGGCGGGGCCGCGGGCGATGAGTATCGCGTCACCAGCCTGTATCTGGACACTGAGGACTTAGCGGTTTTCGAGCGGCGCGGATCGTATGGGCGGAGTAAGTACCGCGTGCGGCGGTATGGCGAGAGTAATCGCATTTTTCTGGAGCGGAAACTGAAGACGCGAAACCGGGTGGGCAAGTTGCGGTCCATTGTGAGCGCCGATGAAGTGGCGATGTTGGAGCGTTTGGAATCGCCGAAGAAGTGGGCGGGCCACTGGTTCCATCAGCGCGTGCAGGTACGCGGGTTGGCGCCGGTGTGCCAGATTTCCTATAGCCGGATGGCGCGGATGGGCATGAGCGAGAGCGGCCCGATCCGGCTGACGGTGGACCAGGATCTGCGGGCGACGGTGGTGAATCGCTACGCGTTTGCGCCGGTGGATGCGAGCGTCGTGTTGTCGCCGGATCAGCGCATTCTGGAGTTGAAGTACAAGGCGGAGATTCCGGGGCTGTTCAAGGAGTTGATGCAGAAGTTTGATTTGCGGCCGCAGCCGTCGTCGAAGTACCGGTTGGCGGTGGCAGCACTGGAGTTGAAACTATGCCCGACTTCCTGACGAAGGCACTGGCCGAAGGGCAGTCCGTCGATCCGCTGCAGATCTTCGTGCGGCTGGTGGCGGCGTTGGTGCTGGGCTGGATTGTGGCCTGGATCTACGCGCGGACGACGCGGGGAGAAGAGTCCGCTACGTCTTTGCCGACGACGCTGGTGTTGCTGTGCGTGATGATCGCGATGGTGACACAGGTGATCGGCGATAACGTGGCGCGGGCGTTCAGCCTGGTGGGCGCGTTGTCGATTGTGCGGTTTCGCACGGTGGTGCGGGATACACGCGATACGGCGTTTGTGATCTTCGCGGTGGTGGTGGGGATGGCGACGGGATCGCAGCATCCGTGGGTGGCGGTGTTGGGGATTGTAGTGGCGGGCAGCGCGTCGTTCCTGTTGGCCTGGCGCGAGGAGAAGCCCGCGGCAGCGGCGGCGGCGGGCATGGTGCTGCGGCTGCGTGTGAGCCTGGGAACGGAATTGGATGCGTTGTTGAAGGATGTGTTGGCGGGCGGAACGTTCCGGCTGTTATCGCTGGGAACGGCCAAGCAGGGGACGTCGCTCGATGCGGCGTATGAGATTCATCTCGGCAAAGATTTAGGCCCGGAGGAGCTGGTGAAACAGCTGCACCGGATTGACGGAATTCACGATGTGCGTCTGACTGTGCGCGACGCGGAAGCGGAATGAGAGGTTCCCTTATGACCAGGTTAGTCGGTTGGTTTCTTGCCGCTGGCGCGGCGGTTTTGATGGCGCAGCCGCCGGGTGGCTTCGGCGGCTTTGGCGGACCGGGCGGGCCGATGGGCGGGCGCCGGGAGATCCTGAAGAAGTTCGACAAGGACGGCGACGGGAAGTTGAACAAGGAGGAGCGGGCCGCGGCGCGCGAGGAGTTGGCCGCGCAGCCCACACGCCGGTTCGGGCCTCGCATGGGCGGTGGGGAACAGCCCGCGCCGCAACCGGGGCCGAAGATGTCGCCGAAGGATGTAAAAGTCTATGGCGATGAAAACCTGTACGACCCGAAGGTGGTTCGGACGCTGTTCCTGGAATTTGATAATCCGGACTGGGAGAAGGAGATGGCGGCGTTCTATCACACCGACGTCGACATCCCGGCAAAGCTCACCGTCGATGGGAAAGTGATCAACGGCGTGGGCGTGCATTTCCGCGGCGCATCGTCGTTCATGATGGTGCCCGAGGGGCGGAAGCGGTCGATCAACATCACCGTCGACTTCACCGACGAGAAGGCGCGGCTAGGCGGCTATCGCACGCTGAACCTGCTGAACGGCAACGGTGACCCGACGTTCCTGCGTTCGTCTCTGTACCTGATGATCGCGCGTAACTACATTCCGGCGCCGAAGGCGAACCATGTGCGGCTTGTCATCAACGGCGAATTCTGGGGCATCTACACCAATCAGCAACAGTACAACTCCGACATGGTGAAGGAAGTTTGGAACACGACTAAGGGCGCACGTTGGAAGACGCCGGGCAGCCCACGCGGCCGTGCCGGGCTGGCCTATATTGGCGACGATCCGGCCGAATACAAGAAATCGTACGAGCTAAAGACGAAGGATTCGGCGAAGAGCTGGGCGGCGCTCATCAACCTGTGCAAGGTGCTGGACAAGACACCGGTCGACAAGCTGGAGGCGGCCTTGGAGCCAATTCTCGACATCGACGGCACGCTGAAATTCCTAGCGCTCGACAAGGCCTTGATCAACAACGACGGCTACTGGACGCGCGCCAGCGACTACAACATCTACCTGGACGAAAAGGGCAAGTTCCACATCTTCCCGCACGATTCGAATGAAACGATGGAACCGGCGGAAATGATGGGAATGGGGATGGGTATGGGGCGCGGCCCGCGTGGGCCAGGTGGTCCCGGTGGTCCCGGTGGCCCACCTCCCGGCTTTGGTCCAGGTGGCCCGGGCGGCCCGCCTCCCGGCTTCGGCGGCCCCGGTGGCCCCGGTGGCCCTCCCGCAGGCTTCAAGCCGCCGCCGGAGAACGCCACGCTCGACCCCTTCGCCGGCGCCGACGACCCAAACAAAGCACTGCTGTCGAAACTCTTGAAGGTGCCCGCGCTGCGCGCCAAGTACCTGGGCTACATGCGCGACATCGCCACCAACTGGCTGGACTGGAAGAAACTCGGCCCCATCGTCACCGAGATGCACGCCCGCATCGCGCCCGACGTGAAGCTGGACACGCGCAAACTCTACTCCACCGAAGCCTTCGAAAAAGGCGTGTTGGAAGAGACAACGTTCCCGAAAATGGGGCCCTTTGGATCGAGCCCCCATATGAGCTTGAAGCAGTTCGTCGAGGACCGGCGGAAGTTCCTGTTGGACTACAAAGACAAGAACTAACCGACCTGATTCACCGGCGCGCCCGCCACAAAGGCGCGGACATTACCCACCGCAATATCCATGAGCCGGCCACGCGCTTCCAGCGTGGCCCAGGCCATGTGCGGGGTGACGATGCAGTTCTTGGCGCTGAACAGCGGCGACCCATCGACGGGCGGCTCCTGCGGAACAACATCAATCCCAGCACCCGCGATGACGCCGTTGTTCAACGCCGTCGCCAGGTCCTGCTCCACAATCAGCGGCCCGCGCGAAGTGTTCAACAGGAACGCGGACTTCTTCATCTTCCCGATGCGCTCCTCGTTCATGAGCCCCTTGGTTTCCGGGAACAGGGGGCAGTGCAGGCTAACGACATCGGACGTCGCGATCAACTCATCCAGCCCCAGCCAGCGGAAATCGACACCGTCGAGCGGCGCGCCCGGATTGGCGTCGTATGCGGCAATCTTCATGCCCAACCCGGCAGCGGCCAGCGCGGCCTGACGCCCAATACGCCCGAAGCCGATGACGCCGAACTGCTTGCCGGCCAGCTCCACCTGCTGGCTGCGCCAGAAGCTCCAATCGGCATTCTTGGACCATTCGCCGGCGCGCACCAGATCGCTATGATGGCCGATACGATGGCACAACTCCAGCAACAGCGCCATCGTAAACTGCCCCACCGAATGCGTGCCGTACGTCGGCACGTTGGTGACAACAACGCCCCGCTCCCGCGCCGCGGCCACGTCGACGATGTTGTAGCCCGTCGCCAGTACGCCGATATACTTCAGCTCCGGCAGCGCGGCCAGCGTGGCGGCGGAAAAGGGGCTCTTGTTGGTGAGAGCCACAGTGGCGCCGGCGGCGCGTTCCACAACTTGCGCCTCCGGTGTCCGGTCGAACACCTCCACATCGCCCATCGCGCGGAGGGCATTCCAGTTCAGATCACCAGGGTTTAGGCAATAGCCATCGAGAACGACAATTCGCATCCCCACGAGTATATCCGCCTACCGTCCGTTCTGCGCCACCTCCGCCAAACTGGGTTGCGACGCCAGTAGCACCGTCCGCTACCGGTTCAACGCCGCCGTTTCCTGTTCCACAAATTCGTTCGGCGGAAAGGCGGTGCCCACCGGACCCTCCACCATGTTGGTCAGTTTCCCGACGATCGATTGGTACACGCGAAATCCGGTCTGCTGCTCCTCGGGCAGATACCAGCGATGCACGGAATCGGCCATGCGTTTGAAGTCGGCAATCATGCGGCTGCGGGATGAGTTGTGCCGGCCGGCGCCGGCGATCATATCGAGCGACGCTTCCACGGCCTGCAGCAAATTGGCGCGGCGAAGAATCAGGCGGCGGATCAACTCCGGCTCGCCCGTGGCCGTGCCATCGGCACGAATGGCGGCGTTGACGATTGAACCTGCCAGCGCCGGAATGCGGCCCTTCCCATCGCGCGGCAGGGTGTAGGGCAACTCGACGACGAACTCCGTCTTGGGCGGCGCGGCGTCCGTCAGCTCGTCGAAATACTGATAAAACGCGCCCTCCTGCCCGGCAAGCTGATACCGGATCGCGACGGCCGAGAGCGCCACCGCCCCCTCACTCCGAACCTCGATCGTACTCCCGCCGCTGGGCAACCGCTTCGCAACGGTGCTGATCTGGCCGTGCACAGCCAGAACCGACACAAGGAAAAGAAAGAGTTTCATAAGGCGATGCCCCCATTCTAGCCAGCCCGATTGTGGGAATGGAGAATGCTGTGGTAAAAAGGGTCCAATGGCTTACGTAATTGCTGAACCCTGCATTGGGACGAAGGATACTGCTTGTGTTGACGCCTGCCCGGTGGACTGCATTCATCCCAAGAAGGACGACGCCCGTTTTGAAGAGGTCGAAATCCTGAACATCGACCCTGTGGAATGCATCGACTGCGGCGCCTGCGTCCCCGTCTGCCCCGTCTCGGCCATCTTCGCCATCGAAGACCTGCCCGAGAAATGGAACGATTTCGCCGGTAAGAACGCCGCCTACTTCGGCAAGTAAACCGCGCTACAGTTATCGGTCTCCCAAACTTCAACGCGGGAGACCGTAACTTCGAACTCCGGCTGCATGGCAGGCACGGAGGCGCTGAACTGTTCCCACAAGTAGTGCGCGATGTTTTCTGCCGACGGGTTCACGACGTCGAACGGCGGCACTTCGTTTAAGAACTGGTGATCCAGTTTTCCGATGATTCGGCCCATCTCTTTTTGGAGCGGCACGAAATCGATCAGCATGCCCATGGAATCGACCTGAGGTCCGGCAATGGTGATCTTGGCGCGCCAGTTGTGACCGTGGATCGGCTCGGTTTTGCCGTAGTAATTGCGCAGCGCGTGGGCCGCGGGGAACATGGTGGTGACGTGAACTTCGAACATAATTTTCAGGGGCGGTAGAAGAACTCTTCCACCTGCGCGATTTCGGTGGTGAAGGCGTAATCGGGCAGGCTGTCGAAGAAGATCTGGCCGTAGCGCTGGCGGGTGATGCGGTTGTCGAGCAGAACCAGCACGCCGCGGTCGGTGCGGCTGCGGATCAGGCGGCCGAAGCCCTGCTTCAAGGCGATCGCAGCCTGCGGAATTTGATATTCGCGGAACGGCTCGCCACCGGCGCGGCGGACGGCGTCGGTACGCGCGGCGACAACGGGATCGCTGGGCACGGCGAAGGGCAGCTTGTCGATGATGACGCAGCTCAACTGGTCACCCTGCACGTCCACGCCCTGCCAGAAGGACGACGTGGCGAACAGCACCGCGTGGGGCGTGGCCTTGAACTCATCCAACAGCGCGTTGCGCGGCGCGGTGCCCTGCAGCAGGACCGGATAATCGATCTCGTAGGTGACCTTGTCGTGCAGGTTGCGCATGGCCTGATAGCTGGTGCAGAGCACGAAGGCACGGCCGCGGCTATGCTTCAGGATCTGGACGATCTCTTCGGCGGCGGCCTTCAGAAAGTTGGCGTCGCGCGGGTCAGGCAGGTGCTGCGGCACGTAGAGCAGCGCCTGCTCCTGGAAGTTGAACGGGCTGGCCACGTTCAGCGTGCGCGCGTAGGGGATACCGAGGCGTTTGATGAGATAGTCGAACCCGCCCTCCACCGAAAGCGTGGCGGAGGTGAGGATGGTGGACGGGACTTTGTCGAACAGCTTTTCGCTCAGCAGGTTCGAAATATTGATCGGCACCGCCTGCAGGTAGACGCCGCGGTTGCGCCGCTCGATCCAGTAGACGAAATCCTCGGCCACTCCTTCCAGGTACTGCTTCAGGCTCTCCTGCAGGGACCGAGCGCGGCCGAACAGCGGCACCACCTCGTCCATCGACTCGCGGATCATCTGCAGTTGCACGCCCGTCATTTCGAGCGCTGAGAGCAGGTCCTGGTAGACGTCGTCGTACTGCCTCACGAACTCCGCACGGCGTTGAA
>CANIFK010000125.1 GCA_947466555.1 Acidobacteriota bacterium
CATCGAACGTCGGATGGATCTTGGTCATCCAGCCGGCCAGGTCGTCGGCGGTGGCGCCGTCTTCCAGGTCCAGCTTGTAGATGTCCACAACCTGACGCAACAGCGGCAGAGCTTCGTCCTTCTTGGGCGCGGCGACGGCTTCCGACACCTGCTTCACTTCAATGGTCTTGCGGCCTTCCGGACCCGTGGTGGCCAGGTACCCGTTGGTCTCCAGCTTGTCCACGAAATCGGAGAAGGAGCCGGTGCCGTACGCGCGTTCGTTAAAGCTGGGGTCCAGCTGCAACATCGTGCTCTTCAACAGCCCCAACTGCGGCTGCACACCACGGCGGCGCAGGGTGGCCAGCGCGCGTTCCACCAGCGGCAGAGCGTGCGGCAGGTCCAGCGGAGCCGGACGGCGATGGTCGCGTCCACCACGGCGGTGTTCGCCATGCAGCGCTTGCGCGGCGGCCTGCGCGGCCTGCCCCTGTTGGGCGGCGGCGACGGCGGCGGGCGAAGAAGCGGCCAGCAGCGCGGTGGCCGAAGGAATCGGCGTCGGGCGCGGCTTGTCGATCGGCATCATCTCCCGCGGCGGGAATTTGGAATCGTCCAGCAACGATTCGTAGGAGATGAACTCGTGGCAATTCTGCTGCAGAATGGTCGAAGTGAACGCCTTGCCGCCGACGATGTAGATCGTCTTGCCGTAGGCCTTCAGCTTGTTCACCAACGGGATGAAATCGCTATCGCCGCTGATAATGGCAAACGAGTTCACGTTCTTGTGCGTGAAGGCCATTTCCAGCGCGTCCAGGGCGAGGTTAATATCCGCGCCGTTTTTATCGCCGCGCGGGGATGGCAGCCGTTGCACCATCTGCACAGCATTCTCCGCCATCTGGCGAACCGCGCCTTCCTGGCGCGACCAGTTGGCGTAGGCGAACTTGGCGACAATGTCGCCACGTTCTTTCAGAGCATCGAGGCAAAGGGAAACAGCAAACTCGCGGCGGAGCGTGCTCTTCACACCGATCTCGATGTTGTCGTAGTCAACAAATACAGCTATATTCTGTCGTTCCTGCATGTAGGGGTCCTAATGCTGGGTGTTGGCGGTGCCTTTGTTCACAACGGCCTGACGGCCGAGCGGATAAACGACACGATCTCTTCTAACGAAGATCCGGGGGGAAATACCGCTGCCACACCGAGCTCTTTCAACTTCAATCCGTCCTCGTCGGGGATGATCCCTCCGGCGATAACGGCAACATCTTCCATCTGATTCTGGCGTAGGAGCTCCAAAACGCGAGGCACAATGGCCATATGCGCACCAGAGAGAATCGATAGGCCAATTACCTGGACATCTTCCTGCAGCGCGGCCTGGACGATCATTTCTGGCGTCTGCCGGAGGCCGGTGTAAATGACCTCCATACCCGCGTCGCGGAGTGCCCGTGCAATAACCTTGGCGCCTCTATCGTGGCCATCAAGCCCCGGCTTCGCGACAAGTACCCGGATTCGACTCTCCATCCGCTTGTCAAAGTGTAACTCAATTTAGAGGGCCACCTCGACCACCGTGTCAATCTCGTTCCGCCCGCCCTCCGGCAAGTGCAGTAACAACCCGCTATCCACCGTCTGTACACGCACCGGCGCGCCGCCCATTATCCGCGCCGATTTCACCGGCTTACCCAGCGACGGCATCGCCAGCCACCGGTCCGGCCAGTCCAACAAATGGACGTAAACCTTGTTGCCCTTCGCCGTCGTCACACCCCACGGCCGCGGCCCGATCGGCCCGCCGCGCGTGCCGTAAATCGACTCGCCATACGTGCCCAGCCAAGTGCCGATCTCCTTCAACCGCGCCGAGAACTCATCCTGGATCGTCCCATCCGGCTTCGGCCCCACGTTCAGCAGGAAGTTCGCATTGCTCCCCGCCGCGCGGATCAGCGTGTGCAGCAACTGTTTTGTACTCTTCAGCTTTTTCTCGTTCGGGTTGTAGCCCCACGCCACGCCAATCGTGTCGCAGGTTTCCAGCGGCAACTTGCCAATCTTCGCCTCGCCGCTGAACCCCGCCGCATTCTGCCCTGGCAGGTCTTTCTCGAACATCTGAAAGTCCTCGCCCTCAAACGGTGCCAGATGATGGTTGTTCCCGATCAACGCCTGCGGCTGCAGCTTGTGGATCAGGTCGTAAGTCTTCCGCAACCGCCAATCGGCATCTTTGCGATCCCAGATCCCGTCAAACCAGATGCCGCCAATCTCGCCATAGTTCGTCAACAGTTCCGTCAACTGCGCGTCCATGAAATCCAGATAGCGGTTGAAGTCTCCGCTCTGCGCGCGGCCCGACGCCTGCCCCGTCCGCCCGCGCGGGAAGTAGTCCGGATGCGTCCAGTCCAGATGGGAATGGTAGAAGAACAGCTTCACGCCCTGGTTGCGGCACTCCGCCGCCAACGCCTGCAGCGGGTCTTTGCCGTAGGGCGTCGTGTCCACAATGTTCCACTTGCTCTGCTTCGTGCCCCACATCGCAAAGCCATCGTGATGCTTGCTCGTGATGGTGATGTACTTCTGCCCCGCGTTCTTCACGGTGGCCACCCATTCGGCGGCGTTGAAATTCACCGGGTTGAACCGCGCCGGCAGCGTCTGGTAGTCCGACGCCGTCATCTTGTCGTTGTTCATCACCCACTCGCCCTTACCCAGGACGGAGTAAACACCCCAGTGAACAAACAGGCCGAACTTCGCATCCTGAAACCATTCGCGGGCCTTCAGGTTGGAGGCGGAAGGTTCATAAGGCGCGGCGGGCAGCGCAAGGCTGGAGGCGGCGGCGCCGGCAAGTTGGAGAGCAGTGCGGCGGGTCATAGCACCCCCAGTCTACGCCCGCACGCGCAGCATTACCTCCGGGTCATGGTTTCAGCACACCGATCGGCCCTGACATTACGGTAAGAACTCTCTCCATCCGGGTGGTATCCGGGTCGTAGCCATTGAATACCTGCCTCGTCAATTCCAACGCTTCCAGCCGCTCCGCGATCGACCTCGTCTGCCAGTAAGCGATGGCGTCCGAAGGCGTTTCGGTCGTGACAACCGACATCACCGTGCGGTCTATCCGCATCTCGTCGAATAAAACCATTCCAGCCTAATTCTGCCAGGCAAACTTCTGCACACGCCAGTTCTTAATCTCCGCCGCATAAATCGCGCCGGTAGAATCCACCGCCATATGGTGCACAAAATCAAACCGCCCCGGAATCTTGCCATACTGCCCGTAAGTCCCCAGCACCTGCCCCTCCATGTTCACCTTCACGATCCGGTTGTTATACCCATCGCAAATGTACATGGCCTCTTCCTTCTGGTTATACGCCAGGCCCCACGGCGAACCCAGGTTCTTCCAAACCCGCAACAGCTTGCCCTCAGGCGAATAAATCTGCACGCGCCGGTTCTCCCGGTCAGCCAGATAAATCAGCCCGCGCGCATCAATAGCCACGTCGTGCACCGTGTCGAACTCGCCCTCCGCCGTGCCCTTCTTCCCGCCGATCTGCATCACATATTCGCCGTTCTTATTGAACTTCACCGCCCGCGAATTCACATACCCATCGGAGACCCAGAAATCCCCGTTCGGCAGAAACGCAATGCCCGTCGGCCGGTTAAACGCGTCCTTCGAAGTGTTATCCCCAGGCTGCGCGCCCGCGTTGCCGATCACCATCAGCAACTTCCCTTCACGCGACCATTTCTTCACCGAATGGCCGAAGACATCGACGGTCCAGACATTCCCATCCGGATCGATCTTAATGCCGTGCGACGCCGCCACCGGCATGTTCTCCCAGGCGTCCAGCAACTTGCCCGTCTTATCGAACTTCATCACCGGATTCTTGCTCCGGTTGAACACCCAGACGTTATCGTCCTTGTCCGTCGCCACGCCCGAACACTCGCCGATGTACATCCCCTTGGGCAGCTTCGCCCAATCGCCAATCAACTTGATCGGCAACGCCGGACCCGTCGCCAACTGCGCAAAAACCATCGCGGCCGCGCCGCATGCCAGCAGGAGTATTCGCTTCATCGTGCCCGCTAGTATACAAGCCGGGCACGACGAAGCGAAACAGAACTACTTCAGGCCCAGAATCCGGCGATTGCGCGCCGTATCGGAATCCGCGCCCGCGAAATCGTCGAACGCCTTCGCCGGCACATCGATCAGGTGCGACGCGATGAACGGCGCCCCTTCCGCCGCGCCCTGCGAGCTGTCTTTAAAGCAGCATTCCCACTCCAACACGGCCCACGAGCTGTACCCGCCCGCCGTCAGCCGCGAGAAGATCTGCTTGAAGTCCACCTGCCCGTCGCCCAGCGAACGGAAGCGGCCCGGGCGCTCTTTCCAACCCAGATAGCCGCCATACACGCCGCTCTTGGCCGACGGCCGGAACTCGGCGTCCTTCACGTGGAACGCCTTGATCTTCGACGCATAGATATCGATAAAGCCCACATAATCCATGCACTGCAGAATGAAGTGCGAAGGATCGTAGTTGATGTTCACGCGCGTGTGGTTGCCCGTCGCTTCCAGGAACTGTTCGAACGTCGCGCCGTCATACAAGTCCTCGCCCGGATGCAGTTCATAGGCAAAGTCAACGCCGTGCTCATCGGCGCAATCCAGAATCGGCTTCCAACGCTTCGCCAATTCCTTGAACCCCTCTTCCACCAGCCCGCCCGGCCGCTGCGGCCACGGGTAGATGAACGGCCACATCAACGCGCCCGAAAACGACGGCGTCACCGGCAATCCCAAATTCGCCGAAGCCTTAATCACCAGCTTCAACTGCTCGGTCGCCCACGCGCTCCGCGCGGCCGGATCGCCATGCACCTGCGGCGCGGCGAAGATGTCGAACATCTCGTCGTAAGCCGGGTGCGAAGCCACCAGTTGGCCCTGCAGATGCGACGCCAGTTCGGTGATCTCCAGACCGTTCGTCTGGCCCTTCAAATCGTCGCAATACGCTTTCGATTCAGCCGCCTTGGCCAAATCCATAATCCGGCTGTCCCACGAGGGAAGCTGGACGCCTTTATAACCAAGAGACTTCGCCCAGGCCGTGATGGCGGGCAAAGAATTGAACGGGGCTGCATCGCCCATAAACTGGGCCAGGAAGATGGCGGGGCCTTTAATCTGAGACATAGCTGCCCTATCGTACGCCAAAATGCCGCATATCCGCACCCTGTAACGAATTTGTGACAATTAGAGAACATGCCTGACATAGGAGGCCGATACCCTATGTCCATGAGGAGTCTCTTTTGCTGAAACGATTAACACTCTGTTGTGCCCTGTTCGCCAGCCTGTTGCTGGCCCAATTCGATACCGCGCAAGTGCTCGGTACCATTCTTGATGCTTCCGGCCTCGCCTTGACCGAAAGCGATGTCACACTCACCAACCTCCAAACTGGCGTCCAACAGAAAACCAAATCCGACGCCTCCGGCGCCTACCATTTCGCCAACGTCAAAGCCGGCGAATACAAGCTCGAAGCCGGCGCCAAAGGCTTTAAATCCGCCATCGCCAATCGCTTCACCGTCACCGTCAACGCCCGTCAGCGCGTCGACCTGAAGCTCGAAGTCGGCTCCACCGCAGAAAGCATCACTATTAACGATGCCGTCGCGGCCCTCGAAACCGACACCTCCTCCCGCGGCACCGTCGTCGGCCGCCAGCAGGTTGTGAATCTGCCCCTGAACGGCCGCTCTTACGCCGATCTCGCGCTCCTCGCCCCCGGCGTCCGCCGCTCCGACATCAGCTCCTCCCGCGACGCCTCTTTCAACGTCAACGGCATGCGCAGCTCCCAGAACAACTTCGTCATCGATGGCGTCGACAACAACTCCTACGGCACCTCCAACCAGGGCTTCTCCAATCAAGTCGTCCAGCTCTCGCCCGATTCCGTCCAGGAGTTCCGCCTCGAAACGAACAACTTCTCCGCCGAATTCGGCCGCGCTGGTGGAGCCATCATCAACGCCTCCATCCGCTCCGGCACCAACCAGTTCCACGGCGCCGCCTGGGAGTATCTCCGCAACACCGCCCTCAACGCCACCGGCTTCTTCAAACCGGTCAACAACCAGAAGCCCGTCCTGATCCAGAACCAGTTCGGCGGCGCGTTCGGCGGCCCGATCAAGAAGGACAAAATGTTCTTCTTCGTCGATTACGAAGGCTACCGCCGCACGTCCAAAACCATCCAGTTCTCCACCCTCCCCACCATGGAACAGCGCGCCGGCAATCTCGGGATCGCTGTCCGTAACCCCATCACCGGGACGATCTATTCCAACGGCATCATCCCCGCCGCGGACATGACCGCCTGGTCCAAGGAAATCCTCGCCGGCCTCCCCGCCGTCAACCGCCCGGGCCTGTCGAACAACTACGAGTTCCAGCCCCGCCGCACGGACCAGAACGACAAAGGCGATGCCCGCTACGACCACTACTTCAACTCCAAGTGGACCGCCTTCGCCCGCTACTCCCACCGCTTGATGAACAACTTCGAGCCCCCGGCCATCCCTGGCCCCATGGGCGGCAATTCCAACGGCACCGTCCGCGTCCGCAACATCCAGGGCGCTTTCGGCACCACCTGGAACGTCAATCCCACCAGCCTCGTCGAATTCCGCCTCGGCGTCTCCGCCGTGCAGGGCGGCAAGTTCCCGGTCTTCGTCGGCGAACCCACTCTCGCCAGCAAATTCAATCTGGCCAACGCGCCCAACGACCCCCGCTACACCGGCGGCCTTTACTCCCAAGGCATTAACAGCTACACCCAGTTTGGCGTCCAGGGTTCCAATCCTCAATTCCAAAACCCCAACGTCTTCAACCCCAAGGTGAACTACTCCAAGATCGCCGGCCGCCACTCTCTGAAAGCCGGCTGGGAGTATCAGAGCATCGGCACCGAGATTGACGACTTCAACCCCAAGTCCGGCGGTGATTCCTACTCCGGCCGTTTCTCCCAGGTGCCCGGCACCCCCACCAACAACCTCCAGTTCCTGGCCGACTTCATGTTCGGTGCCCGCAGCGCCTACACGCTCAACACCGCCAACATCGTCAACCTCCGCCAGTGGATGCACTTCTTCTACTTCCAGGACGATTTCAAAATCTCCAAGAAGCTCACGCTCAACCTCGGCGTACGCTACGAAGTCGCCACGCCGCAGTTTGAAAACACGAATGCCATGTCGAACTTCGACCCCGCCAGCGGCACCATCATCCAGGCCAAAGACGGCTCGATCTACGATCGCGCTCTTGTCAAAATGGACAAGAACAACTGGGCCCCGCGCCTCGGCTTTGCTTACACTTTGTTCAACAAAACCGTCCTCCGCGGCGCCTACGGCGTCAGCTACATCCACTTCAACCGCATGGGCGGCGAGAATCTCCTCGCCTACAACCTGCCCTTCGTGCTGAACCCCATCGTGGACTCGCAGCTGCCTCCGGTGGTCGCCAACGGCCAGCCCCTCTGCACCAGTGCCAACCAGGCCCCCGGCGCCTGCTTCCGCACTACGGAACAGGGCTACCCGAACAACTTCCTCACCCTCGCCAACGTCAAGCAGGTCAACGTGCGGACGAACTACATCCCCACCGACCTCCGCACCGCCTACAACCAGAACTGGCACTTCTCCATCCAGCAGGATCTGGGCAAAGGCTGGATCGCCGACTTCGGCTACGTCGGCACAAAGGCTGACAAGTTGATGATCCTGGGCGACTACAACCAGGCCCGTCCCAACAACGTTGGCGAAGGCCTCTCGCTCCAGGCCCGTCGGCCCCTCCAGGCCTTCGGCTACATCCAGGCGGCCTTCAACGGCGGCTTCCTCGATTACCACGCCTTCCAGAACAAGATCGAGCGCCGCTTCAGCGGTGGCCTCTACTTCTTGAACTCCTTCACCTGGTCCAAGGCCATCGATAACGCCAGCGGTCACCTCGAAACCGCCAACGGCGACAACAGCCGCGTCAACTACCGCGCCCTCGATCAGGAAAAGGGTCTCGGCGGGTATGACCAGCCCTTCAACAACACCACCACCATGCTCTGGGATCTCCCCTACGGCAAGGGCCGCCGCTGGGGCTCCAGCGCGAACGCCCTCGCCGACGGCGTCCTCGGCGGCTGGCGCCTGACGGCGATCAACTTCGCCACCTCCGGCACCCCCGTCAACCTCACCTATGGCCCCTCGTCCACCTTCCAGGTTTCCGGCGCCCCCAACTATCGCCCGAACATCTCCGGCGATCCCGTCCTGCCCGAAGGCCAGCGCACCGTCCAGCAGTGGCTCAACCCGGCCACCGTCTCCATCCCGACGGACATCACCAAACCCTTCGGCAACGCCGGCCGCAACATCGTTCGCGCGCCGTCGTATCACAACATGAACTTCGGCCTCCACAAGGACTTCCGCGTCAGCGAAACCCACAAGGTCGAATTCCGCATGGAAGCCTTCAACTTCTTCAACAAAACCAACCTCGGAGCTCCCAACGGCAACCGCTCGGCCGGCAACTTCGGGTCCATCACCAGCACGCAGCCCGCACGCGAAATCCAATTCGCGCTCCGCTACGCGTTCTAGTCACGAACCAACAAACCCAACGGCCCTCCGCCCTACCCGGGCGGAGGGCCGTTCTCATTCCATCATCCGTCCCAGCTTTTGCAGTAACGAAAAACGGCCCTGTTTCTGCGACCCCTCCGGCAGCCCGCCCAGCTTCTCCGCCAACGCCCTGGCGCCCCTCCCCAACGGGCTGTCCGCCGGCACCACCCGCGACTCCAATATCGCGTCCCGCAGCCGGGCATAGTCGTTCGGCAGCGTCGCAAACACCGGACGTTCCAGCGCCGCCTCGGCGTCCTCCACGCTCAACCCGCCCCGCTCAAATCGGTTCAGCACCACGTGGATCCGCTCCTGCGGCACTTCACACTCCTCCAGCTCCGCGCACCGGTAGGCCGCCATCTTGATCGATGGCAACTCCGGCGTGCAGACGATCATCACCCCCCGCGCATTCCGCACGATCTCCGCCGTCGCCTCGTTCACCACCTCCGGCAGGTCCGCCAATACAAACTCATACCGGCTCTGAACGTACCGTAGCAACTGGTAGAACTGCGCCCACGTCGGCAGCGGCCCGCGCCGCGCCGGGTCCGCCAACAACACATCGAATCCGGACACCGTCTCGGAGTAGTTCCGCCACGCCAGGTCGGTTAGCTCGCCGGCGTCCTGCAACGCCCCCGCCAAACCTCGCGGCGTCTCCCGGTTCAACAGGATCGACAACACACCGCTCCGCCGGTCCCCTTCCACCAGCAACACACTGCGGTGGAACTCGTTCGCCAGCGCCGCCGCCGTGTGCAACGCCGCCGTCGACGCCCCGCTCCCCGCCTTCGCCGGCAAAAACGCCAAAATATTGCGGTTCGTGATCGGATGGGCCCGGTGCAGCCCCTCGTACACCGTCCGCACCAGGTCCGCCGGCGAAAACGGCTCCCGCAGCAGATCGCGAATCTTCGCCCGCTCAAACGTCTCCTGCTGCCCCACTGTCCAGTCTTCCAGGAATCCAACCGGCAGCACGCGCAGGTTGTGATGCGCCAACTGCGGCATCACCTCAGCCACCCGCTCCCAGTCTCCCAGATCCATCAGCAGCACTTCCGGATCCGTGGAGCGCACAGCCCGGACAATCTCATGAACTTCCGCCACCGCGGAGGATCGATAGACCAGCCGGAAGAGTCCGGATTCGTCCATCATCTGCGCTATCGCCTCGGAGGCCATAGCATTGGAGGTCACCAGCGCAACGGTCAGCAAGTAAGCTTCTCTGCCTGTATTGTAGTCCTTCTCCGCACGCGTGAGTAGATCTGCTACGTTGTCACCATGCGCCTTTTCGTGCTGGCACTCCTCGCCCTCTCCCTCCACGCCGAAGTCCTCCTCCAGGAATCCGCCTTCCACCCCCATCCCTTCGGCTGGACCACCTGGAGCCAGCGCCCCGAAACCAAGCCCCGCGCGTTTGTCGATACCTCCGTCGGCCGCGAAAAGCCGGGCTCGCTCGCCGTCAACGGCGCCTCCAACGCCGCGGCCTACGGCGGCTGGCGCAAACAAATTCAAAACGTGAAGCCCGGCGAATGGCTCCGCTTCCAGGCCTCCTACAAAGCCGAATCCGTCTCCGCCGAAAACTGGCAAATCGTCGCCCGCCTCGACTGGCAGACCGCCGATGGCAAACGCGCCGGCGATCCCGATTACATGCCCTGGACCCGCCGCGCCGGCGTCTGGAGTGACCTCTCCGGCGAAGCCCAGGCCCCCGCCAACGCCGCCTCCGTCTATCTCGAACTCTTCCTCGCCAACGCCCCGCAGGGCACCGTCTGGTGGGACAACATCGTCGTCGAACGCATCCCCGCGCCCGCCGCTCGCAAGGTCAACGTAGCCACCGTCAATCTCCGCCCCCGCAATACCGCCGGCCCCGCCGAAAGCGTCGCCCAGTTCATC
>CANIFK010000126.1 GCA_947466555.1 Acidobacteriota bacterium
CCTCCACCCCGAAGCCGAAGTCACCGCCAAAGGCCTCAAACTCCGTGGCCTCGACGTCCCCGAACCCGCCGCCCTCCCCGAAATGGCCCGCCTCCGCTCCCCCGATTCGCCCGATAAGTTGAACCCCCTCTACACCCGCCAGCCCGAAGCCTGGCTCGAATCCCAAATCCGCCTCCACCTCCAAACCATCGAAGCCAACCTCAAACCCGCCCCCCTCTACGGCCAAGTCACCGCGGTCGCAGGCGTAGACCGCAACATCGCCGACATCCTGGCCGTCGATTACCAATCCCGCCTCACCGTCATCGAAATCAAAGCCGAAGAAGACATCCACCTCCCCCTCCAAGCCCTCGATTACTGGATGCGCATCGCCCACCACGCCGCCCAAAACGACTTCAAACAAAAAAACTATTTCCCCCAAACCGAGCTCCAATCCAGCCCGCCCAAGCTCCTGTTAATCGCCCCCGCCCTATCTTTCCATCCAACAACCGAAACGATTCTCCGCTTCTTCTCATCCAATATTGCGGTGGAGCGTATCGGCCTCGCGTTAGAATGGCGCCAGATGGTCCGGGTGCTGTTTCGCTACCGCGGCGCCGACCGCCCAGCGTAAAAATCAAATGGTCAACTCCTTCCTCGCGACAATTGGCAAAGCCATCCGTTCGGTCAACCCCGAAGAAGTGCGGGGCATGGCCGACCGCGAAATCCACATCGGCCTCATGGCCTCCACCGAAGCCAGCCTCAACGAAATGTGGTTCTGGCTCGCCCCAGTCGAGATCTCGGAAACCAAACGCCAGATCCTCGCCGCCATGGTCCACCCCCTCGGGCCCCAACTGCCCGATATGCCCCCGCCCCCCGCGCGCCTCGATATCCAGATCTGGGAAGCCGGCCTGCGCAACAAGCCCGCCGACGCGTTCACCTATTACCGCAACAACCCCCAACAAACCGTCGACGACATCCTCGCCAAACACGACGAATTCGGCATCGCCCTCAGCCGTCACTACCTTCCCTTCCGCAAAACCGTCAGCAACAAAATCATCTCCGCCGTCTGCAACGAAAACGTGATGTTCTCCGTAACAACATCACTGCCCAACATCGTCCCCAGCGTCCTCGCCCTCCCCTTCGCCGTCGGCGAATTCGCCAGCGATACGGCGTTCCTCACCATGAACCAACTCCGCATGGCATTTCTGCTGGCCGGCGCGCACGATCACCCCATCGGCTACCGCCAGCAAAAAGCGCAAGTCGCCAGCGTCATCGCCGGCGCCTTCGGCTGGCGCGCCATCGCCCGCGAACTCGTGTCGAAAATCCCCTTCAGCGGCGGCGTCATCGGCAAGGCCGGCATCTCCTACGCCGGCACCTGGGTCGTCGGCCATTCGCTCGAGCGGCTCTACAAAGTCGGCGGCAACCTCACCGGCAGCGAGCGCAAAAAGATGTACGACGAAGGCATCCAGCGCGGCAAACTGATCGCCCAAAAGTTCCTCGAAACGGTCCGCTCCGCCCGTGTGAAAAAATAGTCCTGTACCCAATGGACTCCACAGTCACCGTAACCATCTACACCAACCTGCAGTGTGGCGATTGCACCGTTTTCGACACCCTGCTCAACAACGAACTCCTGCCCAAGTACCGCGGCAGGGTGAAGTTCGTCCACCGTGACTTCCCGTTGGAAAAACACGCCTGGGCCAAATCGGCCGCCCAGGTCGCCCGCCGTTTCGACGAAGTCGCCTGCGGCCTCGCCGCCGGTTGGCGCACGTTCATCCTCGCTCGCATCAAATCCACCACCGTCGAAACCCTGCCGGACCGCGTCCGTGAATACGCCGCCGAAACCGGTGTCGACCCGGCCCTGATCCTCCCCGCCATCACCGACGCCACTCTCGCCGCCGCCGTCGAAAAAGACTTGGCCGAAGGCCAATCCCGCGGCGTCGTCAAGACCCCCACCGTCTTCGTCAACAACACCCCCTTCATCGAAACCATCCCCCTCCCCGACATCACCGCCGCCATCGAAGCAGCCCTCACGCAAACCAAACCCGTCGCCATCGTCACCGGCGCCAGCCGCGGCATCGGCCGCGCCATCGCCATCGAACTGGCCAAGACCCACAACGTCGTCGCCACCTACCGTGGCCGGCTCGACGCCGCCGAATCCCTCGCCGCCCAAACCGGCGCGGCGATATTCCAATGCGACGTCTCGAGCGCCGAAGACCGCGCCAATCTCCTGAAATTCACCCGCGAAAAATTCGGCCGTCTGGACCTCCTAATCAACAACGCCGGCATGGCCCAGCGCGAACGCAACGATATCCTCCAAGCCACCGAAACGAGCTTCGACGAACTCATCGGGACCAACCTGAAGGGCCCCCACTTCCTAACGCAAGCCGCCGCCAACTGGATGCTCGAACAGGGTGCCGGCCGCATCGCCTTCGTCACGTCCATCAGCTCCTACGCCGCCTCCGTCACCCGCGCCGAATACTGCATGTCGAAAGCAGCGCTCTCCATGTCGGTCGCCCTCTACGCCGCCCGCCTGGCCGCGTCGAACATCCAGGTCTTCGAAATCCGCCCCGGCATCATCCGCACGGACATGATCACCGCCGTCGAATCGGTGTACGAGGAGAAAATCGCCAACGGCCTGCTCCCCCAGCGCCGCATGGGCGAAGGTGCCGACGTCGCCAAAACCGTCCGCGCCATCGCCGACGGCCTCCTCGACTACTCCACCGGCCAAATCCTCAACGTCGACGGCGGCTTCCACCTCCGAACCCTGTAAGGACCCACCGAAAATCCAGCTGCCAGAACCCCCAACCAAACCCACCGGGGACATGGCGGGCAAAACCCCCAACAATTTTCGGCCCGTAACCCAACCATAGCCGTGTCCCCAAAGACGCAAAACCACCCGCAAAAGACAGAAGCCAGAAGCCAAAAGCCAAGAGCCCGGTATTAAACTAACCCCCATGGGAAAATCCCGCCTAGAAGCCTTCAGCGACGGTGTCCTCGCCATCATCCTCACCATCATGGTGCTGGAGCTGAAGGTCCCCCACGGCGACCCATCCCTCAACGCCCTCCAAAAACTCTGGGGCGTCTTCCTAAGCTACGTCCTCAGCTTCGTCTACATCGGCATCTACTGGAACAACCACCACCACATGCTCCACACGGTCCGCACCGTCTCCGCCGGTGTCCTCTGGGCCAACCTCCATCTCCTCTTCTGGCTCTCCCTCGTCCCCTTCGCCACCGGCTGGATGGGCGAAAACCACTTCGCCCCCATCCCCACCGCCCTCTACGGCGTCAACCTCTTCATGGCCGGCCTCGCCTACAACATCCTCTCCCGCACCATCATCGCCGCCCAGGGTCCGGACTCTCTCCTCCGCAAAGCCGTCGGCAGCGATCGCAAAGGCCTGCTCTCCCTGCTGATCTACGCCGCCGCCATTGCCACAGCCTGCGTCGCCCCCCAAATCGCCGGCGCCCTCTACGCCATCGTCGCCATCTCCTGGCTCATCCCGGACCGCCGCATCGAACGCGTTCTTCTCCCCGAAAACGACAAACCCCCTGCGGCGTAAGACGCAGGGGGCAGTCAAAACAGTGGGGGAAAGCGGTCACGGTTGAACGGCTCGACTTTTTCACCGCCCAGGTTCTCAGGTTGGACGGGAGGTTCACCCGTGGTCGCTCTATCCCCGGGGTGCCTCTACATTCGGCCCCTCCGTTTCCACAAGCCAACCGCCGCCAGCGCTCCGCCAACCAGGGCGTACGTCCCCGGCTCCGGCGTGTCGCAAGGTGCGGTCTCGTAAGTAATGTCATAACGGATCAGATTGCCCGGGGCCGGCAGGTTCGTGAAGACAAACGCCCTCACGAATTCCCCCGTGTTCACCACCGCCGCCGAATTCGGCGCCGCAAAGGTAACAAAGTTGGAATGAACCCCATTCGTTACCGTAAAACTCACCCCGCCTGTTACGTTCTGAAACGAACTCGGCAGAAACGAATTCTCGGGATTCAACTTCTGGTCCCCGCCCTGCGTCTGCTCCCAAATCGTCACAGTCAACCCAACCAGGCACTCCGGCCCCGCCCATTGGCACGGCCCGCTTCCAGCCATCAAACTCGGCATCCCCGGAATGCTGAAAACCGCATTCCCAAAGAACTCCGAAATCTGCCATTGGTTGCCGAACGGGTCGGTCCCCGTCGTCACTGGATTGGCCGTCCCGATTGCCGAATAGCTATAAATTGTGTTCGCCATCGAGGGCATCGCGAACACGAAAACTAGTAGCAAACCGGCCACTTTAGGCCATATTTTCGTACTCATGCCATGTAGTGCGCTCCCCCCCAAAAAAGGGGGTCATACTCTTTTGAAATTCTTCCAAACCCCCTGTGGTATAACAGGGGATTCGTCACGGAGGGTATTGGATGAGCGCTTCTTCAGAGCAGCAAAAGGGCTTCTACGGCTGGTGGATTTCGATCGCGGCTTTCTTCACGTTTGGCCTCGCCGTCGGCATCCCGTACTACGGGATGGGCTTCTATTACGACTACTACCAGAAGGCCTTCGGCTGGACCCGTCCGGAAATGACCCTCGGCTTCCCGCTCGCCGTCATTCTCACCCTCTGGGTCGGCCCCGTCATCATGCACCGCTTCAGCCCCCGAAAGCTCATGATGATCGGCGTCGGGTTAACAGCGTTAGCCTTCATCGGCTTCAGTAAAATGACCGGCTCCCTCGCCTTCTACTACGGCATGTGGACCCTCTACACCGTCGGCTACATCCTCTCCGGCCCCATCCCCCACCAGATCATCATCTCCCAGTGGTTCAAACGCAGCCGCGGCAAAGCCATGGCCGCCACCTACTTGGGCGTCGGCGTCTTCGGCGGCCTCGTCGTCAAATACTTCGCCGCCCCCATCACCGCCGCCACCAACTTCCAGGACGCCCTCTTCTGGACCGGCTGCGCCGTCCTCCTCGTCCTCCCCATCGCCTTCTTCGTCCTCAAGGACAAGCCCTCCGATATCGGCCAACACCCGGACGGCATCCCCGTCCTCAAGAGTGACGAACCCGCCCCCTCCCGGTCTATTTCTGACCTCCTCGGCAAGCGCGCCTTCTGGCTCCTCATGGCCGGCTCACTCTGCTCCATCGGCTCCATCGGCTCCATCAACTTCCACATGAAACTGGTCTTCAAGGAACAAGGCTTCGCCGACCAGAAAGTGCTCGATAGCGTCTTCGGCAACGCCAACATGCTCATCCTCTTCTCCTCCATCGGCGGTCGCATCGTCATGGGCTACCTCGCCGACAAGTTCAACAAGAAATACGTCATGGTCGCCACGTACTTCCTGGTCGCCAGCACCATCCCGCTGCTCTTCCTCGTCCGCCCCGAATCGCCCGAGTACATCTACATCTTCGCCATCCTATTCGGCTTCGGCATGGGCGCCGACTACATGTTGATCCCGCTCATGGCCGCCGAACAGTTCGGCGTCAACTCCCTCGCCCGCGCCATGGCCATCATCCTCCCGGCCGACACCATCGGCCAAACCTGGTTCCCCTACCTCGTCTCCCACATCCGCGAAAGTTCCGGCAGCTACGGCGTTGCGCTTAACATAGTATTTGCCATGGCAGCACTCGGCGCTACCGCCATCTTCTTGCTGCCCGGGCGGGAAAATAAAGATGAAGCACTTCTCGTACAAGACGCTGGACCAGCTAAAACAGGACGCTGAACAACGCACCGAATTCGTCCGCTTCGAAACGGATAAAGACAAGCTGAAGGCCCTCTTGGGCCGCAAAGTCCAGGTCGGGCCCATCACCATGGGCAACTCCATGGCCATCCATCCCATGGAAGGCTGCGATGGCGAGCTCAACGGCGATCCCGGCGAACTCACCATCCGCCGCTACGAGCGCTTCGCCGCCGGCGGCGCCAAGCTCATCTGGTTCGAAGCCACCGCCATCCGCGAGGACGGCCGCGCCAACGCCCGCCAGCTCTGGCTCCACGAAGGCAACATCGAAGCCTACAAAACCCTGCTCAGCAACATCCTAGCCATCCACAAAGAACGCTTCGGAACCACCGACGATCTCATCATCCCCGTCCAGCTCACTCACTCCGGCCGCTATTCGTACCCGAACCGCATCATCGCCTATCACAACCCCTTAATCGACGCCAAAACCGCCACCCCAGCGTCCCAAGCCCCCATCTCCGACGAAGAACTCGTCGAGCTCGAAGACGTCTTCCTCGCCGCCGCCATCCGCGCCCACAAAGCCGGCTTCCGCGCCATCGATTTGAAGGTCACCCACGGCTACCTGCTCAGCGAACTCATGGGCGCCAAGACCCGCCCCGGCCCCTACGGCGGCAGCCTCGAAAACCGCACTCGCTTCATCCGCAACGTCATCGAAAAGGTGAAAGCGCACTTCGGCGACGAAATGCTCATCTGCATGCGCCTCGGCTGCTTCGATAGCGTGCCGTACAAGATCGATCCCGAAACCAAGCTCGGCGTCCCGCTCGACTACGAAACCCCATATCCCTACGGCTGGGGCGTCAACCCCGAAGACCCGCTCTCCGAGGACCTGACGGAAGTCAAACAAGCCATCGGCTGGTTCAAGGACTGGGGCGTGAAACTGCTCAATGTTTCGATCGGCTGCCCCTACTACAACCCCCACATCGGCCGCCCGTTCGAAAAGCCCGACGAAGGCAACTACGAAATGCCGGAGCACCCGTTAATCGGCGTCGACCGCCACTTCCGCATCTCCGGCGAACTCCAGCAAACATTCCCCGATCTCCCCATGGTCGGCACCGGCTACAGCTGGCTGCAGATCTACGCGTTGAACGCCGCCGCCCACAACATCGAAACCGGCAGAATCAAAATCTTCGGCATCGGCCGCAACGCGCTCAGCTACCCCGACTTCGCCGTCGACGCCCTGGAAAAAGGCGAACTCGACGAAATCCGCGTCTGCAAAACCCTGACCTACTGCACCTTCCTGATGCGCCAGAAGAATCATCCGCTAGGCCAATTCCCCGCCGGCTGCCCGCCCTTCGACAAACTGGTCTACGGCCCCATCATGAAGCAAGCCCGCGAAGCCTTCCGCATCCAGCAGAAGTAGCCCGAGGGATCTTTCCGCGGCTTCCTGGAGTCAAACACAAATGCGCCAGGAAGCCGCCCTCCTCGCCACACTCTTCTTCAATTTCGCCTTCTGGCACGTCTTCGGGAATACGTTGTGGTTCCCCTTTCCGCTGCCCATCAGTGCCGTGCTCATCGCGGCCTTGTCCGCACTCCTGTGCCTACTCTTCCTCGTGGGCCCGGCCCTCGCGGTCTATCGTTCCGGCAATGGCCTCTTCCCGGCCATCGAAGCCTCACTCGGAGCCGTCCCCACCCACGCCATTCGTCTCTGCGCTTTCTGGTTCCTCGCCCTCTGGCTCAGCGACCTCCTCCGCCGTCCTGCCTCCTGGGAACTCTCCGCCATTCTCCACCGCGATACCGATCTGTGGGACACCCTCATCGCCTCCGCCCTCCTCCTTGCCTTCCTTGCCTATACCGCCCTGCAGAGCCACCAAACCAGCGTCAACCTCGCCAAATTCACCAACCGTCTAGCCATCGCGGTCCTGCTCGCCGCCGTTATTCGCCTGCACGAAGCGTGGGCAACCTCTCTGCCAATGCTCCTCACAACCGGCCCAGACAGCCCATCCCGGTTCCCCTTCGAGCGATTCACCAAACTGGCCTTCGAGCTAGCCCCGCTCGCGCTCCTGGCCTCCGCCTTCGCCCAGCGCATCGGCTCCGAAAGAGAGGCACTCCGAACCGCAGCCCTCGGCTTCGCCACCCCGCTGTGCGCGGTACTCCTCCTCCTCAGCGCCATCAACTTCACCACGTTCCATTCCAGCTTCTACCAGCCCAGCCTGGAACCCACCATCGCCATGGCGCTCTGGGGCGGCGCCGCTTCAAGCGCCATTCCCGGCGGCTTCATGATCACAACCATCACCACCTTCGGCGCCATCCGCTTCGGCATCCGCGCCATCCCCACAGCAGTCCCTAATCCCAGGTTCCACCTCCCCGCCGTCTGCGCAGTCCTAACCGGCGTCGCCCTTCTCGTCGTCTCCACCCCTGAATCTCTCATCGATTCCAGCATCCCCTCCACCGTCCTCGCCGTCACCACCGCCATCCTCACCGCCGACGCACTCCACAACCACCCCACCCCGCCAAAACAAATCGACTGGGTCGCCACCCTCGCCCTGCTAACCGCCCTCGCCGTCGCCTACGCCATCGCGAACACAAACGCCGACCCCAACAAATCCTGGTGGCACCCCTGGCTATTCCCCGCCTACATCACCGCCTTCACCATCACCCTCGCCGGCCGAAAACTAGAGCGCCCCCAAATGACAACCACCCAGCCATGAACATCGAGAACGTTTCGCCTGAAGCCCCCACCGTCCACCAACTGGCGCACTCCAAGTGCTCAAGAATAACTCGATCTACGCGATAGTCAACAGAGGAAACTCGTCCTGCAAATCCACGACGCTCTCACCCAAATCGAATCGGCCTTCCCGACGCCTTCCCGGAAATCCGCTCAATCAACTCGCCCGACTCCATTAACTGCTACCGCTGAGAACACGCAACGCCTAAGGCCCTAAATGCCCACCCTCTTCTTCCACTTCCAATTCTGGTTCTTCCACGGCAACACCCTCTCCCTCGGCCACTCCCTGGCCGTCAACACCATCTCCCTCGCCCTCTTCGCAACCACCCTCGCCCTCCTCTTCGTCGCCGGCCCCGCCCGAGCCATCCAACGATCCACCGGGCTCTTCCCAGCCATAGAAACCTCCCTCGGCCGCCTCCCCGCCCACGCCATCCGCCTCTGCTCCATCTACGTCCTGGTCGATACCCTATCCCGCACCCTCGCCATCTCCGCCGGCTGGCAACTACCCTTCATCCTCCGTCGCGACGTCGCCCGCCACGAAACAGCCATCACGGCAACCCTACTCCTCCTCTACCTCGCCTACACCGCCCGCCACCAGTCCATGGACCGCTTCACCCTCCGCCTCAGCCTCGCCGTCCTCATCGCCGCCGCACTCCGCGTCCATGAAGGATGGCCGGAAATCTTCTCGACCAGGCCAGCATCCACGGACTTCCATACCCTCGAAGAACTCGCCCTCACCATCGCCCCCCTCGGCCTCCTGGCCGCCGCCCACACCCCAAAAATCCGCCACTTCGCATTCCCCCTCTTCGCCTCCCTCTTCCTCGTCGGACTCATCAATCTCGCCACGCACAACTCGGGATTCGCCGGTCCCAAAGGCCTCGTCAACATCGCCAACGCCCTCTGGGGCGGCGCCGCCGGCAGCGCCGTGCCCGGCTCCATGATGATCGCCATCATCACCACCTTCGGCGCCGCCCGCTTCAGCCTCCGCGAACTCGCCACCGCCGCCTACACCAAAACAATCTTCGCCCTGACCCTCGCCGCCATCGCCGCGCTCACCGCCTGGCGAACCCGCGAAACCATCGTCGCCTTCTACGAGCTCCACTCCGATCTGCCCGCCACCGTCCTCGCCATAACAGCTGCCATCCTCACCGCCGACGCACTCCACAACCGCCCCACCCCGCCAAAACAAATCAACTGGATCGCAACCCTCGCCCTGCTAACCGCGCTCGCCGTCGCCTACGCTGTCGCGAACACAAACGCCATCCCCAACCAATCCTGGCTACTCCCCTCCTACATCACCGCCTTCGCCATCACCATCGCCGGTCGAAAGCTCCAGCGATCCTGAATCTCGCCACGCGATCCAAACACCGGCCCCCATTGGCAATCCTTGCTAACATGACAACAGGCATGCCCACCCGCAACGTCAACCTCACCGACGAACTCGACCAATTCATCCTCGATAAAGTCAAAAACGGCCGCTACGAAAACGCCAGCGAAGTCGTCCGCGCCGCCCTCCGCAGCCTCGAACGCGACGAACGCGAGTACGAAGAAAAACTCGCCGCCCTCCGCGCCGCCATCGCCGAAGGCGAAGCCAGCGGAATCGCCGAAGGCGACGTCTTCGCCCGCGTACGAGCAAAATTCAACCTGGCAACCAACCGACCCTAGTCCGTGGAAGCACTTCACTACTC
The DNA here is from genome assembly GCA_947466555.1 of Acidobacteriota bacterium. Lineage (GTDB taxonomy): Bacteria > Acidobacteriota > Terriglobia > Bryobacterales > Bryobacteraceae. The sequence continues at coordinate 10,030 of CANIFK010000126.1, forward strand.
GCGTAGCGCGGAAGCCGATCTGGACGAGATCGCCGAATACACAATTGGCGCCTGGGGTAAGGCACAATCCGCTGCGTACATTGACGAACTGCAAGACTGCTGCGAGATGATTGCGCGCAACCCCCTCTTGGGTCGCGCCTGCGACCACCTCGCCCCCGGACTCCGCCGCCTGGAGCAGCGCAAGCACGTCATCTTTTATCGTCTCGAATCCAAGCGAGTATCCATCTTCCGCATCCTCCACGAACGGCGACTGCCGAACTTCCCCACC
>CANIFK010000127.1 GCA_947466555.1 Acidobacteriota bacterium
GACCGAGCATGTGGTGACGCTGACGGGGTTGAGCCCGAATACGAAGTATTTTTATTCCATCGGCTCGACGGCGACGACGTTGGCCGGGGCGGATACGAACCACTACTTTGTGACCTCGCCGGCGACGGGGAGTCAGCGGCCGACGCGCATTTGGGTGTTGGGCGATGCCGGGACGGGTGACGCGAACCAGACGCGCGTGCGTGATGCCTATTACACCTTTACCGGGACGACGCACACGGATTTGTGGCTGCAGTTGGGCGATAACGCCTACGACAACGGGACGGACGCGGAGTACCAGGCGAAGGTGTTCAATATTTACGGCGCGATGATGCGGAAGAGCGTGACGTGGCCGACGTTGGGGAACCACGATACCGCGCAATCGACGGCGCCGCCGGCGTCTTTGCCGTACTTCCAGATGTTCAGCTTTCCGACGGTGGGGCAGGCGGGCGGTGTGGCTTCGGGGACGCGGAACTACTATTCGTTCGACTTTGGGAACATCCACTTTGTTTGCCTGGATTCGATGGTGTCGTCGCGGACGGCGGGGAGCGCGATGTTGACGTGGCTGCAGAACGATTTGGCGGCGAACTCGAAAGACTGGTTGATTGCGTTCTGGCATCACCCGCCCTACACGAAGGGCACGCACGACTCCGATACGGATTTGAACGCGACGGAGATCCGGCAGTATATCCTGCCGATTCTGGAGAATTATGGTGTGGACCTGGTGCTGTCCGGGCATAGCCATACGTATGAGCGCTCCTACCTGATTGACGGGCATTATGGACAGTCGGCCACGTTTACCGCCGGGATGAAGAAGAATGCGGGGAGCGGGCGGCCGACGGAGACGGGCGCGTATACCAAACCGCTGCTGGGGCCGAGCGCGCATCAGGGCGCGGTGTATGCGGTGGCGGGGAGTTCGGGGAAGGCTGGGACGGGGACGTTGAACCATCCGGCGATGTTCGTTTCGATGAGCGCGTTGGGGTCGATGGTTGTGGACGTGAATGGGGCGCAGTTGAACGCGAAGTTCCTGAACGATTCCGGTGTGGTGGTGGACAACTTTACGATCAACAAGGGCGCAACGGCGAATCTGCCGCCGACGGTGGCACTGACCTCTCCGGCGGTGGGGGCTGTTTATACGGCTCCGGCGACGGTGACGCTGGCGGCGAATGCGGCGGACGTTGATGGGACCGTGCAGCGAGTGGAGTTCTTCCGGGGTGCGACTTTGTTGGGCACTGCGACTACGGCGCCATACAGCTTTGCGTGGACGGGCGTGGCGGCGGGCACGTATTCGCTGACGGCGCGGGCGTACGATAACCTGGGCGCGTCGACGGTGTCGGGAGCGGTTTCGGTGACGGTGAATCCGGTTTCGAATCCGGGCACGACGACGTTGATTGCGAAGAATTCGGTTTGGAAATATCTGGCGAACGGGAGTGACCAGGGGACGGCGTGGCGGGCGACGGGGTTTAGCGATGCCGCGTGGTTGAGCGGGGCGGGGCAGTTGGGATACGGCGATGGGGATGAGGCGACGGTGCTGCCGTTTGGGCCGGACGCGAACAACAAGTACATCACCACGTATTTCCGGCGGGCGTTTACGGTGACGAATCCGGCGACGGTGGCGAGTTTGGCTCTGAACTTGTTGCGGGATGATGGGGCGGTTGTGTATCTGAACGGCGTGGAGATCATGCGGTCGAATCTGCCGGCGGGGGCGATTGCGTTCAACACGCTGGCGCCGACGGCGATCAGCGGGGCGGAGGAATCGACCGCGTACATTGCGGGGACGGCGGCGAGTTCGTTGCTGGTGGCGGGGACCAATGTGATTGCAGTGGAGATGCATCAGAACCTGGGCACGAGCACTGATTTGAGCTTTGATTTGGAGTTGATTGCGAATACCACCACGGCGGTGAATGCGTTGCCGACGGTGACGCTGGTTTCGCCGTCGAACGCGGAGACCTTCATTGCGCCGGCAAACGTGACGCTGACGGCGACGGCGGCCGATACGGATGGGACGATTCAGAAAGTGGAGTTCTATCGCGGGACGACGCTGCTGGCGACGGTTTCGGCGGCACCGTATACCTACCTGTGGACGAACGCGCCGACGGGCGCTTCGGCGATTACGGCGAAGGCGTACGACAACGTTGGGGCTGTTGTGACTTCGGCGGTGGCGAACATTACGGTGAACGCGGCGGCGCCGGTGACGCTGGTGGCGAAGGGTTCGGCATGGAAGTATCTGGACAATGGAAGCGACCAGGGGACGGCCTGGCGCGGCGCGGCGTTTAACGATGGCGCGTGGGCGAGCGGCTTGGGGCAGTTGGGCTTTGGCGATGGGGACGAGGCGACGGTGCTGCAGTATGGGCCGAACGTGAATGCGAAGTACATTACGACGTATTTCCGGAAGACCGTGACTGTGACGAACCCGGCGCAGTTCACTTCGCTGTTGCTGAACCTGCTGCGGGATGACGGGGCGGTGATTTACATCAATGGCGTTGAGGTGTATCGGAACAACATGCCGGCGGGCGCGGTGACGGCGGCGACGCTGGCGTCGGCGGCGATCAGTGGCGCCGAGGAGACGACGACGTATATTCAGGCGACGCTGCCGGTGACCGGGCTGGTGGCTGGGGCGAATGTGATTGCCGTGGAGATTCACCAGAACCTGGGGACGAGTTCGGATTTGAGCTTCGACATGGAGCTGATCGCGCGGCCATGATGTGGCGCTGGTTGGTGTTGTTTTCTGGCGTCCTGTTTGCGCATGGCGCGTTGCATGAGCAGATTGAGGCATTGAACAAATCGATCGCGCTGGCGCCGCGGAATCCGGTGCTGTATGTGAAGCGGGGCGAGTTGCACCGGATGCACCAGGAGTGGATGGCGGCGGCTTCCGATTTCAATCAGGCGCTGGCGATTGATGGGAAAACCGCCGACGCCGTGCTGGGGCTGGCTCGGCTGGCGAGCGACCGGAGCGAGTTGGTGCGGGCGGAGAAGCTGGTGACGGAGTATTTGCAGGCGCGGATGGATTCCGAAGTTGGATACCGGTTGCGCGCGGAGATTCGGGCGCGGGCGGGGATGGCAGGGGCGGCGGGGGATTGGGCGTCGGCGATCAAGTATTCGGCGGAGCCGGCGGTGGAGTATTACCTGGGGCAGGCGGAGGCGCTGGCTTTGAGTGGCGGCGATGCGGTGTCGGCGATTGACGCGGGTGTGGCGCGGCTGGGGCCGTTGGTGGTGTTGGAACAGTGGGCGGTGGATTATCTGGTGAAGCAGCGGCGTTGGGACGCGGCGCTGGCGCGGCACGAGCGGCTGGTGGCGGGGGCGCCAAGGAAGGAATCGGCATTGACGCGGCGGGCGGAGATTCTGCTGGCCGCGGGGCGCGGGGCGCAGGCGCGGGCGGGGTTCCAGGCCGCGCTGGCGGCGTGGGAGCAGTTGCCGGAGCGGCTGCGGCAGACGAAGGCGATGGTTGAGCTGCGGGCGCGGATTGCGGCGGGGCTTTAGCGCGAGAGTGTGACGACGATTTCGTAGAGCATGCCGATGATCCAGCTGGGCGCGGTGGCGACGAAGGCGCGGCGTTTGGTGCAGCCGGTGAGCGCGGCGAAGCCGATGACGAGCATGAGAATGTGCCAGACGGAGAAGACGGAGAAGAAGCCGACGAAGCCTTGGGCGAGTTTGGAGGCGTCGGGCGGGAGGAGGCCGGCGAGGCCGAAGTTGGGCGTGAGTTGCTTGACGGTGATGGCGTTGCCGATGTTGCGGAGGACGAAGATGTGGGTGAGCGTCTGGACGGCGTTGATCATGCCGACGTGGGCCATGAAGTTGTAGAGATCGGGGAAGCGGACGTTGAGGCGCAGCAGGATGCACATGGCGAAGATGAGCCCGGCGCCGACGAGGATCATGAGGGCGAACATCATGGGGGCGCTGATGGTGGAGAAGCGGGACATCATCTCCATGGCGCTGACGAGGGAATCGAGCTTGGCCTGGTCGAAGCCGGCGGGCGGTTCGTTGCGGAGCGCCTGCATGGTGGCGCGCGGGAGGGTGTAGTTATACGCGGCCATGATGAGGCCGCCGAGGAGGATGGGCGGGAACCACGCCGTTTTGTTTCCCTTGATGCGGCGGACCGTTTCCGCCGGATTGAAAAAGACGTTGAGAATGGCCAGAAGTGCGTTCACTGTCACCTCCGACGATACCATCAGGGCTCGCGAACGGTCACTACACGATCGGCGCGAATCTGCTTCAGTTCCTGCGTGGCGCCGCTGGGCCAATGGATGGTGACGAGGGGGACTTGGGCGGTTTTGCCGAGGCCGAAGTGGACGGTGCGCGTGCTGGCGCTGGCGTAGCCGACGGCGGTGGAGACGCGGTTGGTTTGGGTGCCGATGGTGACGCGGGCGCCGGCGGCGTCGCGGTTGGATTTGGTTCCCTGGAGCTGGAAGGCGATCCAGTGATTGGCGGATTTTGTGCCCCAGTGGATGAGGGGCGATTCGCCGAGGCGGGTGACGGCGACGTCGATGGCTCCATCGTGATTGAAGTCGGCGAAGGCGGCGCCGCGGTGCCAGGCGGGGGCGCCGATGGGGTTGGGGGCGAATGTCCCGTCGGTGTTGTTGTGGAGGATGAGGTTCGTCTGTTTTGACGCGCGGCTGGAGAACTTTTCGGTGTTGGTTTGGACGTCGCCGCCGGCGATGAAGATGTCCTTCCAGCCGTCGTTATCGAAGTCGTAGATGCCGCAACTCCAGCCGCTGTAGGCCATGGTGGCTTTGCCGATTTTGGACGGGTACGTCATGTCGCGGAAGGTGTTGCGGCCGAGGTTGCGGTAGAAGGGGAAGGTCTCGTTGTGGAGAGCGGTGAGGAAGAGATCGTCACGGCCGTCGTTGTCGAGATCGCGGAAATCGGCGCCCATGGAGGAAAGGGCGCGGCCGTCGTCGTTGAAGGCGATGCCGGCAGGGTCGCCGATTTCTTCGAAGGTGCCGTCGCCGCGGTTGCGGAAGAGGAAGTTGGGGACGGTGTCGTTGGTGACGAAGGCGTCGGGATGGCCGTCGTTGTCGACGTCGCCGAAGGCTACGGCCATGCCTTTGCCGGTGTGTTTGGCGATGCCGGATTGGGCGCTCGCGTCGGTGAATTTGCCGTTGTCGTTGCGGTAGAGGCGATTCGTCAGGCCGGTGTAGAACTGCGGGTGGCAGTAGGTGCGGAGGTTTTGGGTGGCGTCGCCGCAGAAGGGTTCGGCGGCGGGGTCCCAGTGGACGTAGCGGACGATGAAGAGGTCGAGATCGCCGTCGTTGTCGTAGTCGAAAAAGCCGCCGCCGATGGCCCAGTCATCGACGTTGGGAATGGCGGCTTTGGTGAAGGTGCCGTCGCCGTTGTTGTGGAAGAGGGTGGAGGCGCGGACGCCGGCGACGAAGAGGTCCGGGTGGCCGTCGTTGTCGTAGTCGCCAACGGCGGCGCCGATGTCGTAGCCGGTGCCGCAAAGGCCGCTTTTGGCTGTGACGTCGGCGAATGTGCCGTTGCCGAGGTTGCGGTAGAGGCGGTTGCAATCGGCGGGGATTTTCTTTGCGAGAGTGGGCTGGGGGGCGCCGTTGGTGAAGAAGAGATCGTCCCATCCATCGCCATCGAAATCGATGACAGCGACGCCGCCGGGCATGGTTTCGATCTGGTGCTTTTCGGGGGTTTCGTAGTGGTTGAGCGTGTGGGGGAAGGGGGCGGCCGCGGCGGCGAGGAGCAGCAGCAGGCGTGTCATTTGGCGACCTTGAGGATTTGGTTGGCCTTTATGTTCGTCAGGGTTTTGCGTTCGCCCGTGGGCCAGCGGATTTCGAGGGTATCGATGGTGTCCGCTTTGCCGAGGCCGAAGTGGGCGCGCATGGGATTTGTTGCGCCGAAGCCTTCGGAGCCTTTGATTTCGCGGTGTTGCTTGACGCCGTTGGCGGTGAGGGTGAGCGAGACGCCGACGGGGTTGCCGCCGGTGAGATCGACCTCGAGCCAGTTGTTGCGGTTGCCGGAACGGTTGTCGTAGAAGGCGTTGGTGGCGTGGTCGCCCTGGTAGTGGCCGCCGAGCTGGGCGTAGATTTCCAGGTCGCCGTCTTCGTCGAGATCGATGAAGCTGACGCCGTGGCCCTTGTTGCCGGGGCGGGCGAAGTTGGTGAGGGATGTGACGTCGACGAAGGTGCCGTTGCCCTGGTTGCGGAAGATGCGGTTGGGTTCGAGGCGGGAGAGCTGGGGGTCGCCGGTGCCGAAGTAGATGTCGACGTGGCCGTCGTTATCGAGGTCGGCTACGTCGGCGCCCATGACGCCCATGGGGGCGTTGAGCCCGGCGGCGATGGTGACGTCGGTGAATGTGCCGTTGCCGTTGTTGCGGAAGAGACGGACGTTATCGGGGTGGAGCGTGGCGGGCCGGAAGCCTGCTTTCAGGCCTTCGACGACGACTTCCCAGGGGGCGAGGGCGGTGGTGAGGATGTCGGGCTTGGCGTCGTTGTTGTAGTCGAAGAAAAAGGCCACGAAGCCGTTGTGCGGGGGCTGGAGAATGCCCGCTTTTTCGGCCACTTCGGTGAATTTCCACTTGCCTTCGTTGCGGTAGAGGCGGTTGGGGGAGCGGTCTAGGCCGTTGACGAGGAGGTCGATGTCGCCGTCGCCGTCGTAGTCGCCGAGGGCGATGCCGATGGCGCCATAGGAGGGCGGTTCGACAATGCCGGCTTCGCGGGTCATGTTGGTGAAGGTGCCGTCGTGATTGTTGCGGTAGATCTGCGGGGTGGAGCCGTCGCGGAGAACGCCGTTGGCGATCGCGAGATCGAGGAAGCCGTCGTTGTCCAGATCGGCCCAGAGGGAGATGAAGCCGGAGCCGGGGTCGGCGGCGCCGCTCTTTTCGCTGACATCTTCGAAGCGCGCGCCGGTGTTGTGGAAGAGGCGGTTGGGCATGGGGCCGGACCAGCCGTTGAGGGAGATGTAGAGATCGACGCGGCCGTCGTTGTCGTAATCGATGAGATTCAGACTGTAGCCGGAGGGAACTTTGGCGAGGCCGACTTCGGCGGTGACTTCGGTGAAGTGGCCCTTGTCGTTGCGGTAGACGGCCATGAAGGTGCCCGAGCCGGCGAGGAAAAGGTCCATGTCTCCGTCGTTATCGTAGTCGGCCCAGGAGCAGGTGCCGTTGCCGTCGAAGCGGGCGACGCCGCGTTCCTTGGCGATGTCGGCGAAGAGGAGCGGGCCTTGGTTGATGGGACTGGGCGGGGTGGGGAAGAGGGCGGAGGCGGGGAGCTTTGGGGCGGTGCCGGGGGGGAGTTGATCGAGGGTGGTTTTGAGGAGCCACTGGTCGATGGTGGTGCTGCCGGGGATTTGCGTGGCTTGGTAGAAGTTGCTGGCGGCGTCCTGGAAGAGGCCGTGGCGATAGAGCGCGGCGCCGCGTTCGCGGAGGACTTCGCGGCGCTGTTGGGGCGTCTTCGCGCGGGCGAGGGCTTGGTCGTAATATTCGAGTGACCCGGCGTAATCACCGTTGCGGGCGAGGGCTTTGGCCATGAGGAAGAGCGCGGCGCCTTCCTCTTCGGTGTAGGGGGTGGCGCTGTTGATGACGCGTTCGATGAGGGCGAGAGAGCGGTCGATGCCGAGCTTGGGATCGTGGGGGACGCGGTGTTCGGAGTGCTCGGAGAAGCGGACTTCGCCGGTCATCCATTCGGAGAGGTTGAGGAGATATTCGTTGGCGGAGGGCTGGAGTTTGACGACGCGGGAGGCGAGTTGGAAGGCGAGGTTGGGATCGTAGTGGAGGAGTTCGGCGCGGGCGTGGAGGATGGATTTTGTTTTGAGGGCGTAGACGTGGTCGGGATTCTCTTTGATGGCGGCGGCGAGGGCTTCGATGGCGAGATCGATGGAGATGCGGTTCTTGGCGGCGTCGGTGGATTGGGCGAAGTCGGCGAGGTGGGTGCGGGCGAGTTGGAACCAGGCCTCGGGGTCCTTGGGGTGTTGGCGGATGTAGTTGTTGAGTTCGGTGCGGGCTTCGGCGGTTTTGCCGGAGCGGAGGAGGCGGGTGGCCTGTGCGAGGGGATTGGGGGACTGGGCGATTGCGGACAGGGCGACGATGAAGAGGGAAAGAAGACGGCGCGACACGGGAGTAACCTTGCTGACATGGTTGCATATGCCCCCCGAATTTAGATAGAGTCGTGCAAACGCTTCCACGGTCTGGTTACTTAAGAAAGCTAAAGTTTTGTTAAGAAATCCGAGAAGCGCATTCCAAGGGGAGTTACTATGTCTCGTACCATCAGAGTTCTGTCTGCTCTGTGCTTTATGGCGAGCAGTTTGCTCGCTCAGGACGTTCGTGCCACGATTACTGGCCGCGTCCTGGATCCGTCCGGCGCCACTGTGCCGAACGTTGCCATTCGGGCGGTGAATGCCGCCACCAACGAAACTTCAACCGCCACGAGCGATTCCTCGGGCACCTACACCATTCCGTTTTTGCGCCCCGGCAACTATAAGCTGACGGCGTCGGCGCAGGGCTTTAAAGTTGTCAACCGCGACAACCTGACCCTCCAGGTCGCACAGATCGCCGGTATTGATATCACGCTGGAAGTCGGCGCGGTCACCGATACGGTGAACGTCACCGGTGAAGCGGCGCTTCTCGAAACGCAGACCGCATCGCGCTCGGGTATCGTGAACTCGTTGCAGGTTTCCGAACTCCCCTTGAACGCCCGCAACCCGTTCATGCTTGGCACGATGATGTCGGGCGTTGTGTTCCGTGGCGCGGCCATTTGGCAGCGTCCGTTCGACAACGGCGCCATCGCGCAGTGGTCCGTCAACGGCGGCCGCGAATCGAACAACGAATTCATGCTGGACGGCGCGCCGAACAATGGCCAAGCCGGCGGCAACAACATCGCCTACGTGCCGATCGTGGACGCTGTGCAGGAATTCAACGTGCAGCAGAACTCTTATGACGCGCAGTACGGCAAGACCGGCGGCGGCGTGTTCAACGTCGTGCTGAAGTCCGGCACCACCGCATTCCACGCCACTGGCTGGGAATTCGCGCGCCGTCCCTGGCTCGACGCGAACACCTTCCAGAGCAACGCGACGCCGCAGCCCGCGGGCATCAAGAACAACCGCGCCGACCACGTTCTGGACCAGTACGGCTTCCAGCTCGACGGCCCGGTCTACCTGCCGAAGATCTTGAAGAAAGATTCCGCAGTGAAGCTGTTCTACCTCGGCAGCTTTGAAAACTACCGCGAAAAGACCCCTGGTCCGCTGACCAATTCCTACCCCGAGCCGGAAATGCGCACGGGCGACTTCTCCAAGCTGCGCAACGCCGCCGGCGCTCCGGTGCTGATCTACGATCCGATCCCCTCGTCCTTCGCGGCCAATGGCGATCCGGTTCGTCAGCCCTTCGCCAACAACATCATCCCGGCCAGCCGCATCAACCCGGTTGCCGCCGCGGTGACCAAGTACATGCCGCTGCCGAATTCTCCTTCGACCGCCGGTTTCCGCTATTCGACCAACAACCACCGCCTGCCGAACTACGTCGCCAACGACAAGTTCTACAACCTGGTGCTGAAGTTCGATATCAACTTCGGCGACAAGCACCGCATGATGGTCCGTCACGCGTCGAACGACCGTACGGAAGACCGCGCTGTTAACGGTATCGACAACAAGATCGGCACCGACGGTCAGCAGCCCTTCCAGCGCATCAACGATGCCTACGTGGCTGACTGGTTGTACACCGCCACGCCGACCCTCGTCATCAACGTCCGCGGTTCCTACAATCGCTTCATCGAAAAAGGTTTCGGTCGCGCCAATGACGGCTTCGACCTGACCAGCCTTGGCCTTTCCTCCAACCTGATCAAGTCCCTGCCGGGCCCGACGTACTTCGGCCTGTGGCAGAGCCAGGGTTACAGCAACCTGGGCCGCTACCAGAGCTTGAACTTCACGAACAACTACAACCTGTTCGCCAACGTCACCAAGATCAGCGGCAAGCACAGCATGAAGATGGGTATCGACTTGCGTCGCATCCACTACCTGCAGCAGAACTCCGGCAACATCCTGCAGTTCCAGGGTGACACTGCTTTCACGCAGCGCATCTGGAACCAGGGCGAAGCGAACGCGGGCGACGGCTACGCCAGCTTCCTGCTCGGCGCGGTTTCGGGC
>CANIFK010000128.1 GCA_947466555.1 Acidobacteriota bacterium
ATTGACCCGGGGGTGTTTGTCCAGGAGCTTGCGGTAGCGCCGGACGGGACGGTGTTCTGGCTGACGCGGGAGGGGCTGGTGCGGCAGCGTCCGGACGGGACGCGGACGATGGTGCCGATTGTGAGCGAATTTCAGACGCGGGGACTGGCAGCGGACAGCGCGGGGAATGCGTATGTTTATGTGCCATCGCGCGGCGAGCTGCATAGAATTGACACAGCGGGGAACGACGTGACACAGTCGCTGCGGATTGGCGACCCGTTTCAACTGGCGGTGGATGGGGCCGGAAACCTGTTCTACACGGGGGCGGATGGGCAGAGCAGCGTGCGCCGGGATCCGCAGGGGCGCCTGAGCAGTTTTCCGGCGACGCCGTTCTTCGCGCCGAACGGGCGGGGCGGGCTGTATGTGTTGGCGCAGGACGCGATTGTGAACGTGGAGGCTTCCGGGGCGCGCTCCGTTTACGCGGGCGGCGGGGCGGGCGATGGCGGGCCGCTTTATAACGCCTCGTTTTCCGGGCGGGACCTGGTGAGTGACCGGGCAGGAAACCTGTACATCACCGATACGCTGACGAAGAGCGTCCGGAAGATCAGCGCGACCGGGGTGGTGAGTACGGTGGCGCGCGGATTTGCGGGCCCTTTGGGCATTGCGATGGACGCGGCGGAGAACTTGTATGTGGCGGACGCGGCGGCGCACCAGATTAAGAAGGTGAGCCGCACGGGGCAGGTGACGGTGGTGGCCGGGACGGGGGTGGACGGGTTTGCCGGCGACGGCGGGCCGGCGTTGCAGGCGGGCCTGTCGTTCCCGATGGACGTGACGGTGGACGGTGATGGATCGCTCTACATTACCGACTCGCGGACGAGGGTGCGGAAGATTTCGACGGATGGGAGGATTGCCACGTCGGTGGGTCCGGACCGGCTGGCGGGGGCGGATTCGGTGACGGTGGACAAGCAGGGGAACCTGTACATCGCCGACACGTATGGCGCGAAGATTTTACGGCGGACGCCGGGCGGGGAGATCACGACGATTGCGGAAGGGTTCGAGGTTCCGACGGGGCTGACCGTGGACAGTGCGGGGACGTTGTATTTCTCCCAGGCGGTGCTGTACCGGATCTGGAAGGTGGCGCCGGGCGGGAAGCCGGTGCTGGTGGCCGGGAATGGGAACCGCGATGGGGTGGGCGATAACGGGTTGGCGACGCAGGCGAGTTTGCTGGGGCCATATGGGATGACGTTCGACCCGGGGGGGAACCTGCTGTTTACAGACCACCAGTGCTGTACGACGACGTTGATCCGGAAGCTGGAGGTGGCGAACCTGTTTCCGCGGAGTATTGTCAATTCTGCGACGTTTCGCTATGCGCCGATCGCGGCGGGGGAGATTTTGACTGCTTACTGGATCGGTGTTTCGCCGGTGAATTTGAAGGTGTTTTTTGACGACGTGCCGGCGCCGGTATTGTACGCCGATGCGCGGCAAGGGAACGTGATTGTGCCGTTTGAGGTGGCGGGGCGGGAGGTGGTAGCGATGCGGGCGGAATCCGCCGCTGGGCGGACGAATACGGTGATTCTACAGGCACGGGCAACGGCGCCGGGGCTATTTCCGCCGATCGTGAATGCGCGGGATGGGCAGTTGAATTCACGGGCGAATCCGGCGCTGGCCGGGGAGTATTTCAGCCTCTTCGCGACGGGATGCGGGCAGACGAATCCGGGTGGGAAGACCGGGGGCGTTGCTACGAATGAGTTGAAACGGGTGGCGCAAGCGGTGACGGCGATGGTGGGCGGACGGGCGGCAGAGGTGGCCTATGCCGGGACGGCGCCGGGGCTGGTGGAGGGCGTTTGCCAGATCAACGTGCGGGTGCCGTTGAGCGCGACTTTCGTGGAGATGGTGCCGGTGGTGGTGACGGTGGGCGGGGTGGAGTCGGCGCCGATTCCGGTGGCGATTGGCGGGCCGGCTTAGGGATTTGTGGCTGGGGGATTGCCGTGGAGGAGGGATAGGTTGTAGGTTTTCTGGGCACCGGTGGTGAGGTGGATGGAGGTTATGAAGTGCTGCGTGGTGTTTTTCGGGCCGGGTTGGGCGCCAAGGAGCACGAGGGTGGTGTCGCCGGGGAGTACGGATTGGATGACGGTGAAGGGGAGTTGGGCGGTCCAAAGGGCATCGCCGGCCGGGTCGGCGATGCGGGTGAGCTGTTGGGTGCTGTGATGGATGAGAACGCTGTCGGGGTTGTGGAGAAGCAGGGGTTGGCTTTGTATGCCGAGGAGACCGGGGTTTTGAAAGTCGGCGGTTAGGGGGGTGAGGACGTTGTTGATGCGGCTCCAGAGTTTGCGGGGGGCGGGGCGGTCGAGGTGGGGGTAGAGTAGGTTTTTGTCGCGGAAGAGAGTGGCTTCGGCATCATCGAGCAGGCCGAGCCAGCGGCCGGGCATTTGGAGGCCGCGGGAGCGGAAGACGTAGGAGGAGGTTTTGGTGTAGTAGGCGGGGAGGGCGGGGTTTGGGGATGGGATTGTGGGGGTGGCGACCGTGCCATCGGGGAGGCGGATGAAGAGCTTGCCGGTTTCGGCGCGGAGGATGGCGGGGCCGGTGCGGAGATCCGCGGTTGCCGTATGGAGGCGAAGGCGGGAGAGAGGGGTGGCGGTGTTGGCGTCGAAGGTCCAGAGATCGGTATAGTTTTTGCGATCAACGAGTCGGGTATTGTCTTCCGAATCCGTGCGGTAGCGGGGGTGGTACTGGGTGGTGAGGAGGTAGAGTTGATCGCCGATGCGGAGGGGCGGGCCGGCGGGGATGGCAGGTCTGAGTTGCCAGCCGTGATTGTCGTTGCAGGCGGCGAGGAGGAGAAGGGCGACGAGGGCGGAATGTTTCATGCGCGGGATTTGTGGACGTGTTGGCCGATGTTGTGAACGGTGTCGAGCCAGACGTTTTGGGCGCGGGCGTAGGCGATGAGTTCGGCGAGGGCGTCGAGGTTGGTCATCTGGTTGCGGTTGGTGAGGCCCATTTCGTGGCCGGCGAAGATGAGCCAGCGGTGGTCTTTGATGGCGGCGTCGAGCTGGGCCTTCATTTGGGGGAAGGTGAGGTTGTCGAGGCCGGAGCCCATGAGGGCGGAGAGGTCGCAGATGGTGGGGTCGTTGGCGGCTTCGTCGAGGTAGCCGCGGCCGGTGACGAAGCGCTTGGCGATGAGGGGGACGTAGGACTGGGTGTTGGCGCCGCGGCCGACGAACTTCTGGCCGCAGGGGTAGGCGAAGCTGGTGGGTTTGACGCCGAAGGTGGTGACGATTTCGTCGGTGGCGGTGTCGAGATCTTCGGCCATGCGGGTTAGGGTGAAGTCTTCGAGGGCCTTGTTTTTGGCGAAGGCGTAGTTGCCGGTACAGGCGTGGGTTTTGGTGTGGTGGGCGATTTCGTGACCGGCCTTGAGGGCGGCTTTCCAGGCGTCGAGGCGCTGGGTGTAGGCGGAGGATAGGACGTAGAAAGTGGCCTTGGTATCGAGTTTGTTGAGGAAGGGGATGCCGGCGTCGACCTGGGAGACGCGGGCGTCATCGAAGGTGAGGGAGAGGGCGGCGGTTTTGCCGTTGGGCCATTGGAAGGACTTGGTTTGGGCGGCGAGGGGAGTGAGGAGGAAGAGTCGGCGGGTCATGGGATAATTGGATTATGGCTCAGGATATCTTGAGTGATGAATTCGCGCGAGAGGCGGCGCTCGCTGGACGGACTGCGCGGCAGGAAGCGCTGGACGCGGGGCTGGCCGTTGGGTTGTTCGATGAAGCCACGCAACGATACTACATTGAGCAGAACGGGAAGCGGTTTCTGGCTGAAATTGTGGATGGGGCGTTGCGGCCGGTGGCTGAAGTTGCGGTGGTTGACGCGGCATAACGGATGCAGCCCCGATTTGTATTGCTGGGCGGTCCGAACGGGAGCGGCAAGAGCACGCTAGTGCGGCGAATTGATCCGGAGGGGTTGGAAGACGTCATCAACCCGGACACGATCCGATTGGCGGATGGCAGTTTAGCGAGCGTGCTGCAGGCGGGCCGGATGGTGATTCAGCGGACGGCTTCGCATTTGGCGGCGGGGCGCGGGTTTCTGTTGGAGACTACGCTTTCGGGGAACCGGGAGGCGCGGGTGGCGGCCGAGGCGCGGGCGCGGGGATACCGGGTTGAGGTGCTGTTTGTGTGTTTGCGGGATGTGGAGTTGAACATCATGCGCGTGCAGGCGCGAGTGAGGATGGGCGGACATCCGGTGCCGGAGGAGGATATTCGGCGGCGGTATTTTCGGAGCCTGGATAACCTGCGGGAGATTTTGCCGATGTCGCATGCGGCGGCGTTGTTTGATAACTCGGGCGAGGGGCACCGGTTGGTGGCCCGGTATCGGGACGGGGCGTTGGAGTGGCGGGCGACGGATGGGCCGGGGTGGTTGTCACGGGTTGAGTAGGCGGGTGACTTCGGCTTCGACGTTGAAGGGTTGGCGGTCGAATTCGAAGCGGGCCTCGAGGTGGAAGGCGTGGGCTTCAAGGGGGATCTTTTCGTAGGCACGGTGGGTGAGCAGGCCCTGGACATAGTGGCGGGCGAAGGCGGGAATGCCGAGTTGGCGGTATTGGACGACGTGGACGAGTTCGTGGAAGAGCAGGCTGATCGACATGGGCTCACGGGCGACGATGAGGTCACCGAAGGTGATGGCGGCGGTGAGGGAGAGGTCGGGGTAGCTGAGGCCGAGTTTACGGACGAGGTTGGTGAAGGGCGGGTGGGGTATCGGCAGGGGGTCGCGTTGGTGGACGCGGACTGTGTTGAGGATGGCTTCCGGGAAGTAGGGGGCGAGGCGGCGTTGTTGTGCGGTGGGGATGCCGACGGCGCCTTCGATGAGGCGGCGATGGTTGCGGGTGATGTAGCCGGCGACGGGGAGGGCGATGAGATGGGCGAGCATCGGTTTTGCGATCTTGCGAAGTGTCGTTTACCACCGAGTGGGGTGGTCTGCCAGAGGACGATTTCTTGGGTTATGTTTTCGGTATTCTGTTGGTTTTGTTTGGGTTTATGTTGGGTTTATGTTGGGTTTCTGGACCGAGTCCCGAGAGTGATGTCATTTGTTTTCAATCACTTTTGGGTTATTTCCACCGTATGGAGCTTTTCGGGGCTTTTTCGGCCCCTTGGCGGGCGTTTGCCACTTGGGGAGGTGGCAAGTTTTGGCGCACCGGCGCGAGGGGAGAAAGTCAAAAGGGCTTGTTCTGTTGGATGCAGAACAAGCCCTCACAATTCCATTATACCAATTTGTCAAGGAACGGATGGCAGTTGTGGAAGGTAACCTGTTGATTCTATGAGAGATCGAGTGTTGTGACTGGCGGGGATTGACACCGGCAGCCGGCGGCGCAATGATGCGCGTATGTTCCATGTGATGGCGAAACCGACGGGCGCGATCTGCAATTTGGACTGTAAGTATTGCTTCTTCCTGTCCAAGGAGGAGTTGGGCCGGGAGCGGATGGGCGCGGATGTGCAGGAGAGTTACATCCGGCAGGTGGTGGAGGCGGCGAAGGGGGCGCCGTCGGTGACCATTGCATGGCAGGGCGGGGAGCCGACAATTATGGGCCTCGATTTTTTCCGGCGGGCGGTGGCTTTGGCGCGGAAGTATGCGGGGCCGGGGACTACGGTGGAGCATACGTTTCAGACCAATGGCACGTTGCTGGATGAGGAGTGGTGCCGGTTCTTTGCGGATAACCGGATATTGGCGGGGTTGTCACTGGACGGGCCGCGGGAGATTCACGATGCGTACCGGGTGGACAAGGGTGGGCGACCGACGTTTGAGAAGGTGATGCGGGCGGCGCGGTTGTTGCAGGCGGCGGGGGCGGAGTTCAACATTCTGTGCACCGTGCATGCGGCGAATGGGAACCGGCCGTTGGAGGTGTACCGGTTCTTCCGGGATGAGGTGCGGGCGAAGTATTTGCAGTTTATTCCGATTGTGGAGCGGGTGGGTGAGGCTGGGGTGACGGACCGGAGCGTGGGGCCGGAGCAATGGGGGCGGTTTTTGAACGCGATTTTTGACGAGTGGGTGCGGCGGGATGTGGGGCGGGTTTATGTTCAGCATTTTGATTCGGCGCTGGCGTGCTGGCACGGGACGGGGGCGGCGTTGTGCATTCATCAGGAGACGTGCGGGCAGGCGATGGCGCTGATGCCGAATGGGGACGTTTATTCGTGCGACCACTATGTGGAACCCGCGTATTTATTGGGGAATATCATGCGGGATTCGTTGGTGGAGATTGCGGCTTCGCCGAAGCAGGTATCGTTTGGGTTGGATAAGCAGGACGGGTTGCCGCGGTATTGCCAGGAGTGCAGTGTGCGGTTTGCGTGCCAGGGGGAGTGCCCGAAGAGCCGGTTTTTGACGGCGCCGGATGGGGAGGCGGGGCTGAACTATTTGTGCGCGGGGCACAAGTTGTTTTTTGGGCATATTGATAGGCCGATGCGGATGATGTCGGCGTTGGTGCGGGAGGGGCGGCCGGCGGCGGAGGTGATGGGGATGTTGGCGGAGCAGGAGCGGCAGAGGAAGATGGGGATGCCGACGCGGGCGCGGGCGGCGTGGGAGGTGGGGCGAGGGTGACGGTTGACACCGCCGGCGGGGATGGATATGATTTGCGGCGCTGCATTGGAACGGGGACCAGGACAGAGATGTTCGCTTTTACTCCCGTACTAAACGTTTAGAAACGCAAATTCACTCAGGAGAGCAAAATGGACGATTCGATATCCTCATTACTGTTTACGGTAATTAGCTTGGCGTTGGTGGCCGCGGTTATGGCCGGAGTCTGGAAGGTATTTGTAAAGGCGGGAAAACCGGGCTGGGGTTGCCTGGTTCCGATCTACAACATCATTCTCATCCTGGAGATGGCAGGGAAACCCATGTGGTGGATTGTGTTGTTGCTGATTCCGCTGGTGAGCCTCATTGTGATGGTACTGGTGAATATCGAGATCGCCAAAAAGTTCGGCCAGAGCACTGGATTCGGGGTGGGGCTGGCGCTGTTGCCGTTTATCTTCTACCCGATGCTTGGGTTTGGGAGTGCGCGGTACCAGGGCGGGGCGGCGGCGTAGATTTGCTTGTGTGGCCGGCCGCCGGGTCCTAACGGGACTGGTGGCCGGCCGGCTCCGGCAGGAGCCAATGACGTTCCTTCGACCAGCCAAGGAACCTTCGTGCGTGGGCATCGTCGTCGAAGACTTTTCCCTCCGACGCCAATACCAACCCTGTGAACGCGGGCCGGAATCGTAGCTGAAAATCCTCTGGCTGTTCCTGGAACTGCGATTTCGCCCACTCGAGGAAAGCGGCCAGTTCGGCGGGAGTGACGAAGGAAAGGAAGTACAGCATTTGCCGCCAGGCGTAGGCGGTGTTCTTCAGGATTACGAGGCGGGCGTGCCAGTCGCGCGTGTCGGTTTGTTGCCGGCGGAAGATCCAAGTCAGGCACGTTCGGGCCATGGCGGGAAATCTGTCGCGCAGTGTGCCGGTCAGGCCCAACTCACTGCACAGAACGGCCAGGTTCTGGGTGGTCAGGATCTGCTGCTGCTCGATGACCATGCCGTTCCTGACCGTGTCCCAACCAACTAGCGAAACACTTGCGCGGTGCACGCAAAGGTCGGCAAACGTGTTGGCAGTCGGCCGTGCAGAGGCCTGACGCAGTGCCGAGGGGAGCGCCTTGATGGCGGAGCAGTCGATCCGATAGTAGGTGGCGTAGAGGGTGCCGTCCAATACGGCGGCGGCTCGCTTAGCCGCATCGACGAACTTGTCCGAGAACCTTCCCATGAAAATGTCGGCGGCGACTTCGTCCACGAGAGGGAGGTCGAGCTGTGCTCCCTTTGCCAGTGCGCAAAGTTCCTGCAGCAGTTTGTTGGGAATGATGGCGTAGGGGAACGACGTCAGGGTCAGGGTGGTGGCCTCCGCGAGCGTGTTCTTCGCGCGGTCCTGCGCTTGTGCCGTTTCGTCTCGCAAGGGCTCCATTGCTTTGATCCACGGCAGTTCCTCGATTTGAACCTGCTTTTCCAGATTCAAAAGCAGCAGGGAGCGCCGCTGCCGAAAGGCACGGTAGATTGCGCGGTAGAGCCACTCCAGTTGGGGGTCGGCGAAACTGGCGGAGCGAATTGCAGAGGTGATCTGCGGCAGCAGCCTTGCCAGCGTGTCGCCGGAGGTGATGAAGCCGCGTTCGACCAGCGCATCCACCGTCTCATTGAGGCACCGCTCGATTCGTCTTCTGACCGGCAAGGGCAGAGGCGTTCCCGCTGCCACGCCTTTTACAGTGGACTCGATGGTGGTGATGGGGCCACAGAGCGGGTCGACATCATCGACGCCTTCGTCCTGGGGAAGAGCGGAGAGGCGTGGCAAAACGGAGACTGCGACGGCGTGGAACGTGGGAGCGGCCACATCGTTGGCTTGTTTCTGCCGGGCCGTTCCGCAGACTGTTGAGCCGGGTGTGCCGCGTTTTTGTTGGTACTGCGTGAGGATCAGCCGGATGCGGCCGACTTCTTTTCCTGTGAGTGAGGCTGGGGCAGATGCGCACTTGGCGAGCAGATCCCGCAGTTGCCGGTAGTGCTGATTCGGCCGGTCCATCTTTCGGCAGAGGGTGTGAGCGGCGCGCAGTTCGGTGTATTCGTCGAGCAGTTTCTTTGCGCGAGAGGGCCAGTCCCCTGGGAAGATTCTGCACGGCCAGGTGTCCTGTACTGTTTCCTGGAAGAGAGCTACGACGCGGTCGTGAAACGGAGCCCACACATTGACGGATTCCTTTTGCGCCAGGATGCGTTCGTTGGGCCGAATGGTTTGGAGCGCGTGGGCCGACTCGGCGACCGTTTGGAGATGTACGCGCGTCTCCAGACTGCGTGGCTCGCTTCTTGGAACAGGGTAGAAGCGAAGTTTTGAGAAATACGGGGCGAGCTGTTCGAGGAGAGACCGAGCAGCCTCGGCACGGCCGTTTTCGGCAAGCCACGCTACGGCAAGAAGGGCACCTTCCTCCGGGAGTTCCACGTCGTAGCAGCGATTGGCCAACATCTGACTGAGCTGTGCGAGGCCTTCGCCGCCGACGAAGTGTGCGTTGAGTGCCGCTCGCTCCGCGCCAGTTTCAATATTCGGAAGGGATTCGAGGAGCCTGACTTCGTGCGGCCGGAGGGGGCCGGCGGCCAGCAAATTACCGGTGGCGAAACCGCCTGTCACGACTTCCGGTGTTGCCCAGGTGGGAGCGTCGGGGATAGGCGTGCGCGACCCATATGCCAAGTGACCGGAGAGGATGTTCCGGAAGACCATTTGCCATTGTCGAAGGCGTTTCTCCGCCCGTTGACGAATGGTCGGATCCGGATGCTCCTCGGCAGTGGTTAGCGCCTTTGCCAGTTGATGTTCGGCATAGCCCGGATTGACGCCGGCGGCTTGCGCTCCGTTCTGTTTGTCTTCGCTCATGCAGGTTCGGAAAACGTGGATCCGGGGGCTGGATTCGAACCAGCGCCTTCTCGGTCCTAAGCCGAGCGTTCTACCACTGAACTTCCCCGGAAAGATCAGCTACTCACAGGTGAGCATACCAATCCCGATGAGTGCTGTGATCTCATGGACGGGTCACAGACGTTTGCGGATTCCTGTTGCGTTGGTATGAGGTCGTTGGGCCTGGAGTTGTTCGCGGGCGTGAGGCCGACGGAGTTCCGTTGCCAAGCACGCCGTCGTACGCCGCCCTCTTGAGGAGCATCAAGGAGCGTATTCAGACGGCGCAGGTGCGGGCGGCCGTCGCCGTCAATCAGTAACTGATTTTGCTGTACTGGGGGATCGGGAGGGAGATTCTTTCGCGACAGGCGCAGGAGGGTTGGGGGAAGAACGTCATCCCTCGTCTCTCGCGGGACCTGGCCTCGGAGTTCCTGGAGATGAAGGGGCTTTCCCCCCGGAACCTCGGGTACATGAAGGCCTTCGCGGAGGCTTGGCCGGAGGAATCATTTTTGCAACAGGCTGCTGCAAAATTGCCATGACTCCATAACTGTCTCATTTTGAACACGATAAAGGATCAAGCAAAGCGTCTTTGGTATATCCAAGCCGCCATCGAGCACGGCTGGA
Organism: Acidobacteriota bacterium; assembly: GCA_947466555.1. Taxonomy (GTDB): domain Bacteria; phylum Acidobacteriota; class Terriglobia; order Bryobacterales; family Bryobacteraceae. The sequence goes on from CANIFK010000128.1 coordinate 10,015, forward strand.
GCAGGAGCGTGCTGGTAATGCAGATCGAGGCAGGGCTCTATCGCC